>JAFLDG010000024.1 GCA_017302495.1 Burkholderiales bacterium | reverse complement strand
GGCCGATGGCGCCGACCCGGTCCCGGCCGTCGCCCGCGTGTGCCGCGGGCCGCGCGGCGTCAGCCGTCCGCGGAACGGCCGTCGATGCCCATCGGCTGCGACGGGCCGGCGTCGTCGCCGTCGGCGACCTCGGTCAGCAGCGCGGCTGCGCTGCGCACCAGCGGGAAGGCAAGCGCGGCGCCGGTGCCGTCGGTCGCGTCCATGCCGAGTTCGAGCAGCGCCGAGGCCTGGAACAGCGCCAGCGCTCGGTCCAGCCCGCGGTGGCCGTGGCTGCGGCAGAACACGCAGTAGTCGGTGACCGGCATCGCGATCCGGGCCGCGACCATCAGCGCGGCGCAGGCCGCCATGCCGTCGATCAGCAGCAGGTGCCGCTTGCTCGCGGCGACGAGCATCACGCCGACCATCATCGCGATCTCGAAGCCGCCGAAGGCGGCCAGCACCTCGATCGGTTCGACCAGCTCGCGGTGCCGGCCCTGCGCGCCCTGCGCGAGGACGAGCAGATGCGCGAGTTCGTCCGACGGCATCTGCGGCCCGGCGACGATCAGGTCGCGCACGGAGGAGTCGGTCAGGCGCGACAGCAGCAGCGCCGCGCTCATGTGGGCGCCCACGCCGATGCCGGCGCAGACCAGCGCGTTGCCGCGCAGCGTGTCGCCGATCTCCATGCCGGCGCGCATCGCCGCATGCGCCTGCTCGAGCGTCATCGCCGTCGTCAGGCGGGCGTTGCGCGTGCCGTGGGCGATCTTGCGCATCAGCAGCCGGTCGTGCGCCGCCAGGTCGGCGGCGACGCCGGCGTCGACCACCGTCAGCGCGATCTGCTGGCTGCGCGCGAACACCGCCACCGGCAGCCGCGCGGCGAGCAGGTCGGCGACCTGCGCGGCCGTGTCGCGCCGTTCGGGCCCGGCGATGCCGTCCACGGCGATGCCGTGGTCGGCGGCGAAGAGCACCATCTGCGGATCGCGCAGCCGCGGCTTCAGCGTGTTCTGCATCAGGCCGAGGCGTACCGCCAGCGGCTCGAGCTCGCCGAGGCGGCCGGCCGCCTCGCCGCGGCGGTGCAGCTTTTCGAGCAGTGCCCGCTCGAGCAGCGGGTTCGTGGTCGGGGCGATGAGCGAGCGGCTGACGGCCATGCGGCCAGTCTAGCGGCAGCCGGCGGCGCGCCGGCTCAGCGCAGGAACAGCCGATACACCGGATTGCCGGTTTCCTCGACGCACGGATAGGCCAGCGTGCGCAGGAAGGCCTGGAAGTCGCGTTCGTCGGCCGCCGGCACCTGTACGCCGACGAGGATGCGGCCGTAGTCGGCGCCCTGGTTGCGGTAGTGGAACAGGCTGATGTTCCAGCCCGGGTGCATCGCGGCGAGGAAGCGCATCAGCGCGCCGGGCCGCTCCGGGAAGACGAAGCGGAACAGCCGCTCGTCCTGCGCCAGGTCGGAGCGCCCGCCGACCATGTGCCGCACGTGCTCCTTGGCGAGTTCGTCGTCGGTCAGGTCCACCGTCGGGAAGTCGTGCCTCTCGAACAGTCTGGCGATGCGGCCGGCTTCGTCGCGGCGGCTGATCGCGATGCCGACGAAGACGTGCGCGAGATTCGTGTCCGCGATGCGGTAGTTGAACTCGGTCACCGCGCGCGGGCCGATCAGCTCGCAGAAGCGCTTGAACGAGCCGCGCTCCTCCGGGATCGTGACCGCGAACAGCGCCTCGCGCTGCTCGCCGAACTCGGCGCGTTCGGCGACGAAGCGCAGCCGGTCGAAGTTCATGTTCGCGCCGCAGGTGATCGCGACGAAGGTGCGCCCCTTCAGTTTGTGCGTCTCGGCGTACTGCTTGATCGCCGCGACGCCCATCGCGCCCGACGGCTCGAGGATGCTGCGCGTGTCCTGGAACACGTCCTTGATCGCGGCACAGACCGCGTCGGTGTCGACGACGACGTAGTCGTCGACCAGCGCGCGCGCCAGGCGGAAGGTCTCGACGCCGACCTGCTTGACCGCGGTGCCGTCGGCGAACAGGCCCACGTCGGACAGCACGACCCGCTTGCCGGCGCGCACCGAGCGCAGCATCGCGTCGGAGTCGACGGTCTGCACGCCGATCACCCGGATCTGCGGCCGCACCGCCTTGATGTACGCCGCCACGCCCGAGATCAGCCCGCCGCCGCCGATCGCGACGAAGACCGCGTCGATCGGCGCCTGGTGCTGGCGCAGGATCTCCATCCCGATCGTGCCCTGGCCCGCGATCACGTCCGGGTCGTCGAAGGGGTGGACGAAGGTCAGGTCCTCGGCCTGCTCGACCTCGAGCGCATGGCCGTAGGCGTCGGAGTAGCTGTCGCCGTGCAGCACGACCTCGGCGCCGAGCGCGTGCACCGCGTCGACCTTGAGCTTCGGCGTCGTCACCGGCATCACGATCACCGCGCGGCAGCCCAGGCGCCGCGCGCCCAGCGCCACGCCCTGCGCGTGGTTGCCGGCCGACGCGCAGATCACGCCCCGCTGCAGCGCCTCGGGCGGCAGGTGCGCCATCTTGTTGTACGCGCCGCGCAGCTTGAAGCTGAAGACCGACTGCTGGTCCTCGCGCTTGAGCAGCACGTGGTTGCCCAGGCGCCGCGACAGCGCGCGCGCCGGCTCCAGCGGCGTCTCGACCGCGACATCGTAGACGCGGGCATTCAGGATGCGCTGCAGATAGGCCGAAAGCTCGGTGCCACGCAGCGCGGGGCGGGGCGTCGATGCGGCCGGCGGCAGCGGGGCGGGTTCGACGGGGCTGGGCGGCTTCAAGGCGGGCACGTCGAAGCCTCGAACGGCCCGGCGCGGGGCGCGGATGATACGGCCCGCGCAGGCCGGACCCGCGCCCGGCCGCTGCAAGAAAATGGCCCGGCGTCTTGCGACCCCGGGCCGAATCCACCCATTGGAAGGTGGAGGAGACAATCGGTGGAAGAGCGGCTCGCTCTTCCATGCAAGGCAGTCTAGCAGCGGGCATGCTGCGGCGCAACAAGCCAATGCCCGTACGCGCTAGGGAGTCGACTCCAGAGCGTGGTGCGAGCCGGCGCGCAAGGCCTCACACTGGCCTTCAGGGTGCTGCACCAGGGCGGTGCAGTCGAAAGGAATGGGGCGGCGCGCGGCTGCGCGGCGCCGACAGGATCGAACGATGGATTGCACGATTCGCTGGCAGCCCGACGCCGGCATGGCCTTCATCGCCGAGACCGGCAGCGGGCATCTGCTCACGATGGACGGCGCGGCCGACGGCGGCGGCCGCAACCTGGCGCCGCGGCCGATGGAGACGGTGCTCGCCGGCACCGGCGGCTGCGCCGCCTACGACGTGGTGCTGATCCTGAAGCGCGGCCGGCACGAGGTCACCGGCTGCGAGGTGCGGCTGCAGGCCGAGCGGGCAGCGACCGATCCGAAGGTCTTCACCAGGATCCGGATGCATTTCGTCGTGCGCGGCCGCGGCCTGAGCGAGGCCGCGGTCGCGCGCGCCGTCGCGCTGTCGCACGACAAGTACTGCTCGGCCAGCGCGATGCTGGCGAAGACGGCGCAGATCGACACCAGCTTCGAGATCGTGGCGGCCTGAAGCCGCCGGGAGGGAGGAAAACGATGCACGGACCATTTCGCCGCCTGGCCGCGGCGGCAACGGTCGCTGCTGCGGCCGCGCTCGCCGCCGGCTGCGCCGGCCCGCAGACGCCGCAGCCCGGCGCGACCCAGGCCGAGGTCGAGGCACAACTCGGCCGGCCGCGGGCGACCTTCCCGCTGCCCGACGGCGGTCGCCAGGTCGAGTTCAACTACGTGCGCGGCACCACCACCTACATCGTGTTCTTCGACGCCGCGGGCAAGGTGGTCGATGCGGTGTCGGCCCTGAACGAGACCAACTTCCGGCAGGTGAAGCCCGGCATGAGCCAGGAGCAGGTGCTGCGCCTGATCGGCCACCCGTTCGACGTCAGCCCGGCCGGCCGGCGCGCGGGGCAGCTCTGGAACTACCGATTCCAGAACATCCAGTGCCAGCAGTTCCAGGTGCAGTTCGCGCCGGGCGACGCCGAGGTCGCGACGGCGGGCCTCACGCTGCTGCCGGCCTGCCTGAACGCGCCGTCCTGAGCGGCGTGGCGTCGGGGCCGCGGCGCGCTACCAGGTCGGGCCGCCGAGCCAGGTGTTCGTGCTCAGGCCGAGTTCCATGCTGCCGTAGCTGGCCGGCAGGCCGACGCTGACGCCGACGCCGGCGTTGTCGTCGCAGCCGGCGAGCAGCAGCGCGCCGAGCAGGGTGGCCAGGCCGGCGACGAGCCGGGCCAGGCGGGGTGCGTGTCGCATCGGGTTCACCTCCGGGTCGTCGCGCCGGTCGTCCGCCGCGGCTCGTTTCACTTCACATCGGCCAGCGCTGCAGCGCCAGCACCGCGCCGGTCGGGTCGGCGATCACCGCCAGCGAGCCGTTGCGCAGGTCGGGCCGCGGCGCCAGCAGCACCTTGCCGCCGAGCTGCGCCGCGCGGGCCGCGCTGGCGGCGGGGTCGGCAACCTGGACGTAGGCGAGCCACACCGACCGGTCCACCGTGGTCGGGTTGCGCAGCACGCCCGCACGCGGCCGATCCTGGCTGCTCAGCACCCAGTAGCCCTGGTCGCCGACCTCGGTCCTGCGGATCTCGTGGCCGGCCAGGCGGGCATAGAACTGCGCCACCGCCTGCGGCCGGCGCGACAGGTGTTCGGTCCAGAGGAAGCGGTTCAAGGCCGGCGCCGGGGTGTCGACCGGGTCGCCCGCCGTGCTGCGCAACAGGCCCAGCGGTGCGCCGTCGGGGTCCAGCACGACCGCGCCCCGGCCGATGCGCGGCAGGTCGAGCGGGCCGGCGACGATGCGGCCGCCGTCCTGCTGCACCATCTCGGCGGCGCGGTCGACGCTGGCCACCGACAGGAAGCTGATCCACTGCGACACCGGCTGGTCCGGCAGCGCGCGTTTCGCGCGGCTGATGCCGGCGATCGGAACCCCGCCCTGCTTGACCAGCGTGTACGGCGCACCGAGTGCGCGGCGCTCCTCGAATTCCCAGCCGAACAGCGCGGCGTAGAACGGCTTGACCGCGGCCGGATCCTCGGTGACCAGGTCGCGCCAGACGAACTTGCCGATCAGCGGCGCGCCCGACAAGGTCATGCCCGCCGTCGGCGCCGGGCCGGCGGGGCCGGTGCAGGCGGCCCCGGCCACCAGGGCGGCGACGGCGGCGAAGGTGCCCAGAGATCGGCCGATACGGCAGGCGAGGGACATCGTGACGGGTCCGGAAGCGCGCGGTGCCGCGAATTTTGCAGCGGTACCGTCGGCCCCGCGGGGCCGCCGCGGCGTCGGGCTGATCGGGCATCCAGTATTCGGGGCACGCCCGGCGACGCCCGTTGCACCCCCACAACAAAACCGGCCGGTTCGGGCGGCAAACCTTTGCCAGCGCGGCGGCGCTCTGGTGCAATCCCCTCCAACTTCCGATGAGGGGTTAGGTCTGGTCACCCCGCAGCCCGCGAATCGATCAGGTCTTCGTCATTCACCTAGGAGAAAGTTGCTATGAAGAAATCAGCACTCGCTCTGGCTGCCCTCGGCGCGTTCGCCGGTGCGGCCTCGGCGCAGTCGTCGGTGACGCTGTTCGGCGTGGTCGACCTGAACGTGTCGTACATCAAGAACGACGAGGCGTCGTACTCGTTGGGGCAGGACGGCATGGCCAGCAGCCGCCTCGGCTTCCGCGGCATCGAAGACCTGGGCGGCGGCCTGAAGGCCAGCTTCTGGCTGGAAGGCGCGCTCGGCCCGGATACCGGTACCGGCAGCAGCAGCTACGGCAGCGGCAACACGACCGGTCCCGGCGCCTTCATGTTCCGCCGCCGTTCGACGCTGAGCCTGTCGAACCAGTGGGGCGAACTGCGCCTCGGCCGCGACTACACCCCGACCTTCTGGAACTGGACGGTCTTTGATCCGTTCGGCACCAACGGCATCGGCGCCGCGACCAACCTCGGCCTGTCGGCGCAGATTCGCTCGGTGACCGGCGCCGGTGACGCGTTCGGTACCCTGGTCCGCGCGAACAACACCGTCGGCTACATCCTGCCGGCCGGCCAGTTCGGCCCGGGCCTGTACGGCCAGTTGATGGTGGCGGCCGGCGAGAGTGCCGCGCTGAACAAGTACTGGGGCGGCCGCATCGGCTACAAGGCGGGGCCGTTCGACATCGCCGCCGCCTACGGCCAGACCGCGGTCGACGTTGCCGACACGCTCGACATGGACGTCTGGAACATCGGCGGTTCGTGGGACTTCGGTTCGTTCGGCAAGCTGTTCGGCTTCTACAACAGCATCTCGGTCGATGTTCCTGGCGGCGGCAATGCCGATCAGAACAACTACTACGTCGGCTACGCGATCCCGTTCGGCCAGTGGAACTTCAAGGCGAGCTGGGGTTACGTCGACCAGGGCGGCATCCAGACCTTCACGAGCAACGAAGCGACGCAGTGGGCGATCGGCGCCGACTACAACCTGTCGAAGCGCACGGCGATCTACGCGACGGCCTCGTGGATCAACAACAGCGCGCCGGATGCCGCGTCGGGCATGCTGAACGGCACCGCCTTCACGGTGGGTTCGACCAGCCCGCTGACGCGCGGCGAGAACTCCAGCGGCTTCCAGGTCGGCGTGCGCCACAGCTTCTGATCCCGCGCCCCGCAGCCGCGGGGCCGGTGTTCAGCACGACGAGCCACCTTCGGGTGGCTCTTTTTTTGGTTCCGGCCCGGCGCTTCGCGCCTTCACATCGCCGGCGCGATACGAGCCTGCACCGCAACGGCTTCGCCGTTGTGATCGGGTCGACGGCAGCCGGCGCCCGGGGCCGCCCGGCGAGCGGGCCCGCCCCGCCCGGGCCCGGCCAAGGTTTTCCCTGTGGGCGCAGGGCCTTCGGCTCGCGCATCATCGCGCGCCTGCCGCATGCGCGCGCCGCGCCGCCTCTTTTCCCGATCCCGCCGCCCGAAGCCTTTCGCGATCGCCGACGATGTTCGCCTTCATCTTGCGCCGCCTTGCGCAGGCCTTCGTCGTGATGCTGGCCGTGGCGTTCATCGCCTTCATGCTGTTCCAGTACGTCGGCGACCCGGTGGCGAGCATGCTCGGCCAGGACGCGACGCCCGAACAACGCGAACAGCTGCGCGCCGAGCTCGGCCTGGATCAACCCTTTCCGGTGCAGTTCGCGCGCTTCGTCGGCAACGCGGTCAGCGGCGATTTCGGCATCAGCCTGCGCCAGGGGCGCAAGGTATCGACCCTGATCGCCGAGCGCCTGCCGGCCACGCTCGAGTTGTCGTTCGCCGCGGCGATCATCGCGCTCGTCGTCGGCATCCCGCTCGGCGTCTACGCGGCCTTGCGGCGCGGCAGCTTCGGCTCGCAGCTGGCGATGACGCTGTCGCTGCTCGGCGTGTCGCTGCCCACCTTCCTGATCGGCATCCTGCTGATCCTGCTGTTCGCGGTGACCTGGAAGCTGCTGCCCAGCTTCGGCCGCGGCGACGTGGTCGCTCTCGGCGCCTGGAGCACCGGGCTGCTCACGGTCGACGGCTGGAAGCACCTGGTGCTGCCGGCGGTGACGCTGTCGGTGTTCCAGCTCGCGCTGATCCTGCGCCTGGTGCGCGCCGAGATGCTCGAGGTGCTGCGCACCGACTACATCAAGTTCGCGCGGGCGCGCGGCCTGCCCGACCGGGCGGTCTACTTCGGCCATGCGTTGAAGAACACGCTGGTGCCGGTGATCACGATCACCGGGCTGCAGCTCGGCGCGCTGATCGCGTTCGCGATCATCACCGAGACCGTGTTCCAGTGGCCCGGCATGGGCCTGCTGTTCATCCAGGCGGTGCAGTTCGCCGACGTGCCGGTGATGGCCGCGTACCTGTGCCTGGTGGCGCTGATCTTCGTCGTCGTCAACCTGGTCGTCGACCTGCTGTACTTCGCGGTCGACCCGCGGCTGCGCATCGAGAAGGCCACGGCCGGCCACTGACGCCATGCGTTCGACCACCGCCGCACCGGGCGCCTGGGCCCGCTTCCTCGACAGCGACGTCTGGCACAGCTTCCGCACGTCGCCGATGGCGATCACCGCCGCGTTGATCGCCTTCGTCTGCATCTTCTGCGCGCTGTTCGCGCCGTGGGTGGCGCCGCACGACCCGTTCGACATGGCCTCGCTCTCGTTGAGCGACGCCAGGCTGCCGCCGGCGTGGGCCGACGGCGGCTCGCGCCGCTTCCTGCTCGGCACCGACGACCAGGGCCGCGACATCCTGTCGGCGATGATGTACGGCGCGCGCATCTCGCTGCTCGTCGGCATCGCGTCGGTGCTGGTGTCGATGGTGGTCGGCATCGCGCTCGGCCTGCTCTCCGGCTACGCCGGCGGCAAGGTCGACGCGCTGATCATGCGGATCTGCGACGTGATGCTGTCGTTCCCGTCGATCCTGATCGCGTTGCTGATCGACGGTGTCGGCCGCGCGCTGTTCCCGAACGCGCACGACACGCTCGCCTTCGGCGTGCTGATCGTCGCGATCTCGCTTTCCGGCTGGGTGCAGTACGCGCGCACGGTGCGCGGCTCGACGCTGGTCGAGCGCAACAAGGAGTACGTGCAGGCGGCGCGCGTGATCGGCGTGACGCCGCTGCGCATCATGGCCTCGCACGTGCTGCCGAACGTGATGGGGCCGGTGCTGGTGCTGGCGACGATCCACGTCGCCGCGGCGATCCTGACCGAGGCCACGCTGTCGTTCCTCGGCGTCGGCGTGCCGCCGACCTCGCCGTCGCTGGGCACGCTGATCCGCATCGGCAACGACTTCCTGTTCAGCGGCGAGTGGTGGATCACGATCTTCCCCGGCGTGATGCTGGTGCTGATCGCGCTCAGCGTGAACCTGCTCGGCGACTGGCTGCGCGACGCGCTGAACCCGAGGTTGAGATGACCCACCCCCTACGCGCTGCGCGCGCCCCCTCGAGGGGGCGCCGCCTGCGGACCGGCAAAGCCGGTTCCGCGGCGGCCGCTCGATGCAGCGGATTCATGCGTCGAGGCTGCTGCGCGGGCGGCATGGACGAATGAACGCGCCGCTGCTCGAGGTGCGCAACCTGCGCGTCGAATTCCCGACCCGGCGCGGCACGCTGCTCGCGCTCGACGACGTGAGCTTCGACATCGCGCCGGGCGAGGTGCTGGGCGTGGTCGGCGAATCCGGCGCCGGCAAGTCGCTCACCGGCGCCGCGATCATCGGCCTGCTCGAGCCGCCCGGGCGCATCGCCGGCGGCGAGGTGCGCCTCGGCGGCGAGCGCATCGACCACCTGCCGTACGAGCAGATGCGCCGGATCCGCGGCAAGCGCATCGGCGCGATCTTCCAGGACCCGCTGACCTCGCTGAACCCGCTCTACACGATCGGCCGCCAGCTGACCGAGACGATCCAGACCCACCTGCCGGTGGGCGCCGACGAAGCCCGCCGGCGCGCGATCCGGCTGCTGCAGGAGACCGGCATCCCGGCGGCCGAGGCGCGGCTCGACCAGTACCCGCACCAGTTCTCCGGCGGCATGCGCCAGCGCGTCGTGATCGCGCTCGCGCTCGCCGCCGAGCCCGAGCTGATCGTCGCCGACGAGCCGACCACTGCGCTCGACGTGTCGATCCAGGCGCAGATCATCTCGCTGCTCAAGCGGCTGTGCCGCGAGCACCATGCGGCGGTGATGCTGGTCACGCACGACATGGGCGTGATCGCCGAAACCTGCGACCGGGTCGCGGTGATGTACGCCGGCCGGATCTGCGAGATCGGCCCGGTGCACGACGTGATCCACCGCTCCGCCCACCCGTACACCACCGGGCTGATGGGTTCCATCCCCGCGCTGGACGACACGCGCGAGCGGCTGCTGCAGATCGACGGCGCGATGCCGCGGCTGAACGCGATTCCGCCCGGCTGCGCGTTCAACCCGCGCTGCCCGCAGGTGATGGACCGCTGCCGGCGCGAGCGGCCCGAACTGGCCGATGCCGGCGCGACGCGCGCTGCGTGCTGGCTGGTGGCCGGGGGGGCGACATGACCGCGCTGGTTCAGGTCGACGACCTGGCGAAGGTCTTCGACGTCTCGGCGCCGTGGCTGAACCGCGTCGTCGAGCGCAAGCCGCGGCAGTTCGTGCACGCGGTCGACGGCGTCAGCTTCGCGATCGCAAAGGGCCGCACGCTGGCCTTGGTCGGCGAGTCGGGCTGCGGCAAGAGCACGGTCGCGCGGCTGCTGGTCGGCCTGTACGCGCCGACCCGCGGCAGCGTGCGCTTCGACGGCCAGGACACCGGCGAATTGCGCGCCGCGCCGGCCCGGTTGCGGGCGCTGCGCCGGCGCATGCAGATGATCTTCCAGGATCCGTACGCCAGCCTGAACCCGCGCTGGAAGGTGCTCGACATCGTCGGCGAGCCGCTGCGCGAGCACGGCCTGGCGGCGGGCAACGGTGCGCTGCACGACCAGGTCGGCGCGCTGCTGCGGTCGGTGGGCCTGGCGACGGCCGACGCCGAGAAGTTCCCGCACCAGTTCTCCGGCGGCCAGCGCCAGCGCATCTCGATCGCGCGCGCGCTGGCGACGAAGCCCGAGTTCCTGGTCTGCGACGAGCCGACCTCGGCGCTCGACGTCTCGGTGCAGGCGCAGGTGCTGAACATCATGAAGGACCTGCAGCGCGAGCAGGGCCTGACCTACCTGTTCATCTCGCACAACCTCGCCGTCGTGCGCCACGTCAGCGACGAGGTCGGCGTGATGTACCTCGGCCGCCTGGTCGAACTGGCGCCGAAGGCCGAGCTGTTCGCGCGTCCGCGCCATCCGTACACGCGCATGCTGCTCGACGCGATCCCCGACATCCACATGAGCGGCGCCTCGCGCACGCCGGTGCAGGGCGAGGTGCCGAACCCGCTGAACCCGCCGTCGGGCTGCGCGTTCCACCCGCGCTGCCCGCACGCGAACCCGCGCTGTTCGGCGGAGCGGCCGGCGCTGCAGCCCTTCAGCGGCGTGCAGGTGGCCTGCCACGCCGTGCAGGAAGGGCGGATCGCGCCGTAGGCGCTGCGCGCCCTGGGCCGGGCCGCGCAGCCCGCGGGCGCGGCGGCCTGCCGAAGCGCCCTCAGGGCAGCAGCGTCTCGCCGGCGAACAGCTCGGGCACCGTCTCCCGCGCGCGCACGAGGCGCGGCACGCCGTCGACGATCAGCACCTCGGCCGCCCGCGGCCGGCTGTTGTAGTTGCTGCTCATCGCCATGCCGTAGGCGCCGGCGGACAGCACCGCCAGCATGTCGCCGGGCTGCAGCGCGAGTTCGCGGTCGCGGCCGATCCAGTCGCCCGATTCGCACACCGGGCCGACGATGTCCCAGCGCTGCGCCGGCGCGGCGCGCGGCACGCACGCTTCGATCGCCATCCACGCGCCGTACATCGCCGGCCTGGCCAGGTCGTTCATCGCCGCGTCGACGATGCAGAAGTTCTTCGCATCGCCGTCGGCCCCCGGTTTCAGGTACTGCACTTCGGTCAGCAGCACGCCGGCATTGCCGACCAGCGAACGCCCGGGCTCGAGCAGCAGCGGCCGCCGGCCATGGCCGCGCGCGTCGATGCGCGCGAGCATGCGCCGCACCAGCGTGCCGGCGTCGGGCGGGGTCTCGTCGCGATAGGTGATGCCCAGGCCGCCGCCGAGGTCGAGGTGGTGGATCGGCACGCCGGCCGCCTCGACCGCCTCGACCAGGTCGAGCAGCCGGTCGATCGCATCCAGATACGGCTCGACCTGCGTGATCTGCGAGCCGATGTGGCAGTCGATGCCCTCCACCCGCAGCCCCGGCAGCGCCGCGGCGCGCCGGTAGGCGGCCAGCGCCTGCGCATGGGCGATGCCGAACTTGTTGTCCTTCAATCCGGTCGAGATGTACGGATGGGTGCGTGCGTCCACGTCGGGGTTCACGCGCAGGCTGACCGGCGCGGTCCGGCCGAGCGCCACCGCCACCTGCGACAGCCGCTCCAGCTCGCCGACGCTTTCGACGTTGAAGCAGCGCACGCCGGCCTGCAGCGCGATGCGCATCTCGGCCGCGGTCTTGCCGACGCCGGAGAACACGATCTGCGACGCCGCCGCCCCGGCGGAGCGCACGCGCGCCAGCTCGCCGGCCGACACGATGTCGAAGCCGCAGCCGGCGCGGGCGAAGGTCTGCAGCACGGCCAGGTTGGAATTGGCCTTGCACGCGTAGCACACCAGGTGTTCGCGGCCGGCCAGCGCCTGCCGGTAGGCGGCGAGCGCGGCCAGCATCGCCCGCTGCGAGTAGACGTACAGCGGGGTGCCGAACTCGCGCGCGAGCGCGTCGAGCGCAAGGCCGTCGAGCGTCAGCCCGGCCGCGCTGCGTTGCAGGAACGGGGCACCCGGCAGCACCGACGGCGGCGGGTCGTCGCGGCCGGTGTCGTCGGCCGTGGCCATGCCGGG
This sequence comes from Burkholderiales bacterium, assembly GCA_017302495.1. Lineage (GTDB taxonomy): Bacteria > Pseudomonadota > Gammaproteobacteria > Burkholderiales > Burkholderiaceae_C > Rubrivivax. The sequence continues at coordinate 11,653 of JAFLDG010000024.1, read as the reverse complement.
CGGATTCATCGCGCCGCCGCGCTCGCCGCCGACGCGGCGGCGGCCGGCGGCAGGACGAGCGGACCCTTCTGCCCGCAGCCGGCCGCCGCGCAAGCCAATGCCGCGAGCAGGGCGCGCACCGGCCAGCGCGCGTGGCGCGCACCGGGTCTGACTACACTTCGTCTCGACATCCGCATCGCAAAATTCTAGCCACCATGTCCACTCTTCCCGGCGTCGACGACGGCCTGAGCGACGCCGAGTACCATGCCCGCGCGGCGGCGGTGCTGGCGGCCATCGAGGCCGCCGTCGACCGCTGGCTGCAGGACGACGTGATCGACATCGATTCGCGGCGCACCGGTGGCATGCTCGAGCTGCGTTTCCCCGCGGGCAGCACGATCGTCGTCAACCTGCAGCCGCCGCTGCACGAACTGTGGCTCGCGGCGCGCGGCGGCGGCTTCCACTTCCGCCATGCCGGCGGCCGCTGGCTCGATACCCGCGACGGCAGCGAGTTCTTCGACGCGCTGTCCCGGCACGCGAGCGCGCAGGCGGGCCGGCCGCTGCAGTTCGCGATGCCCTGAGGCGAACCCGACGCACCGGCGTCAGCGCCGGAACAGGTCGAGGATGCTGCTGCGCTCCTCGGGCGTCGGCGCCGCCGGGACCACGTCCTCGAGCCCCAGGCTCTTCACCCCCTGGCCGTCGGCGAACTCGTCGAAGGTCCATTCGCCCTCGACCAGCAGCACCCCTTCCGGCGGCACCGGCTCGGCCGGCGGCAGCTTCTTCAGCGCCTGCGCCATGTACTCGATCCACACCGGCAGCGCGAGCCCGCCGCCGGTCTCGCGATCGCCGAGCTTGCGCGGCGTGTCGTAGCCGATCCAGACCACGGCGACCAGGTCGCGGTGGAAGCCGGCGAACCAGGCGTCCATCGAGTCGTTCGTCGTGCCGGTCTTGCCGAAGATGTCGCCGCGGCCGAGCGCGCGCTTCGCCGAAGCCGCGGTACCGGAGCGCGTGACCTCCTGCAGCAGCGTGGTCATCACGAACGCGTTGCGCGCCTCGATCGCGCGCAGCGACCCGTCGAGGACCGGTGGCTCGAGCCGCTGCAGCACCTGGCCCCGGTGGTCGGCGATGCGGGCGATCAGCGCCGGCGGCACCAGGTAGCCGCCGTTCGCGAACACGGCATAGGCGCTGGCCATCTGCAGCGGCGTGGTCGCGCCGGCGCCGAGCGCCATCGTCAGGTACGGCGGGTGCTTGTCGGCGTCGAAGCCGAAGCGCGTGATCCAGGACTGCGCCTGGTCCGGCCCCACCGCCTGCAGCACGCGGATCGAGACCATGTTCTTCGACTTCGCGAGCGCGGTGCGCAGCGGCATCGGGCCTTCGAACTTGCCGTCGTAGTTCTTCGGCTCCCACGGCTGGCTGCCGGTGGTGCCGGCGTCGAAGAACAGCGGCGCGTCGTTCACCACCGTCGCCGGCGTGAAGCCGCGCTCGAGCGCGGCCGAGTAGATGAAGGGCTTGAAGCTCGAGCCCGGCTGGCGCCAGGCCTGCGTGACGTGGTTGAACTTGCTCTTGCCGTAGTCGAAGCCGCCAACCATCGCGCGGATCGCACCGGTCGCCGGGTCGAGCGCGACGAAGGCGCCCTCGACCTCGGGCACCTGGGTCAGCTCCCAGTCGCCCTTGGCGCCGCGCACCGCGCGCACGACCGCGCCGCGGCGGATCTGCAGCTTCGGCCCGGCCTTGTCCGACAGGCCCGAGGCCACCGGCTTCAGGCCGTCGCCGGTCACCGTGATGGTCTCGCCGTCCTGCAGCATCGCGACCACCCTGCGCGGCCCCGCCTCGAGTACCACGGCGGCACGCAGCTCGCCGTTGTCCGGATGTTCGGCCAGCGCCTCCGCGACCCGGGCGTCGATCTGCTCGGGCGCGGCCGGCAGGTCGACATGGGCCTCGGGTCCGCGGTAGTACTGGCGCTTCTCGTAGGTCAGAAGGCCGCGGCGCAGCGCCCGGTAGGCCAGCGCCTGGTCGGCCGAATCGAGCGTCAGCGTCACGTCCAGGCCGCGCGTGTACGCGTCGGCGCCGTATTGCGCGTAGACGAGCTGGCGCGCGGTCTCGACCGCGAATTCGGCGTGCACCGGCACGTCGTGCGGGGTGCGGTAGCGCAGCACCTGGGCGACGGCCTGGTCGTGCTGCGCCTGCGTCACGAAGCCCTCCTCGAGCATGCGGCCGAGGATGAAGCGCTGGCGCTGGGTCGCGCGCTTCGGGTTGGCGATCGGGTTGTAGGCCGACGGCGCCACCGGCAGGCCGGCGAGCATCGCCGCCTCGGCCAGCGTCAGCTGGGCCACGGGCTTGCCGTAGTAGATCTCGCTGGCGGCGGCGAAGCCGTAGGCCCGCTGCCCCAGGTAGATCTGGTTCATGTACAGCTCGAGGATCTGCTCCTTCGTCAGCAGCGCCTCGATCTTCCAGGTCAGCAGCAGCTCGTAGAGCTTGCGCGTGTAGGTCTTTTCCGTGCTCAGGTAGAAGTTCTTCGCCACCTGCATCGTGATCGTCGACGCGCCCTGGCTGCGCGCGTCGCGCAGGTTGGCCAGCACCGCGCGCAGCAGGCCGCGCGGGTCGACTCCGCCGTGCTCGTAGAAGCGGGCGTCCTCGGCCGCGAGCACCGCGTCCTTCAGCACCTTCGGCATCTGCGCGATCGGCGTGAAGTTGCGCCTTTCTTCACCGAATTCACCGAGCAGCACGCCGTCCGCGGCGTAGATTCGCATCGGCAGTTTCGGCCGGTAGTCCGCCAGGCCGCCGATCTCGGGCACGTTCGGATAGGCCACCGCCACCGCGATGCCCGCCGCCAGCAACAGTGCACCCGCGCCGGCCGTCGCCAGCAGGAGGAACCCAGCGATGAAACGCCACAGCCAGTGCCGGTGGCGGTTGCCGCCCGGTGCGTGGCCGCGTCGGCTTGCCGCGCCGGACGCGTCGGCCGGGTCGGCGCCGGATGTGCTCATGGGGTGTCCCAGGCCGGTCGAGGGCCCGGATTATAGGAACCGCCCTCTGGCCGGCCCGGTGCATCCGCGCGCGCGCCGCGCGGCCCCGACACCGCAATTGCGAGTTGTTTCAAGCCCTGTTCCGGGCGTCGGTCGACGGCAACGGCGGGCAGACTAGGTGAGACTTTTTGCGTTGGGGCACAAGGGCTTTACTGCTAGGATTCAAGTGACTTCTTAGCATTGCGACCCCCTCGAACAGGGGGTGCGATGGGAGACCGGACCCGTGAGTTTCATGAGCCAGCTTCTGGGCCAGAAGCACCCTCCGATGATCGGGCTGGACATCAGCTCGTCGAGCGTGAAGCTGGTCGAACTCGGCCGCACCGCCGGCGGCGACCTGATGCTCGAGCGCTTCGCTTCCGAGCCTTTCGAGAAGGGCTGGATCACCGACGGCCAGATCGAGAAGTTCGACGAGGTCGCCGCCGCGGTCAAGCGGGTGGTCACGAAGAGCGGCTCGCGCACCAAGCAGGTAGTGATGGCGATGCCGCAGTCGGCGGTGATCACGAAGAAGATCATGCTGCCGGCCGGCCTGCGCGACGAGGAGATGGAGGTCCAGGTCGAGAGCGAGGCCAACCAGTACATCCCGTTCTCGCTGGACGAGGTCAGCCTCGACTTCTGCGTGATCGGGCCGAGTCCGACCTCGGCCGGCGACGTCGAGGTGCTGATCGCCGCGTCGCGCAAGGACCGGGTGCAGGACCGGCAGGGCCTGGCCGAAGCGGCCGGGCTGAAGCCGGCGGTGCTGGACATCGAGTCGCACGCCTCGAGGCTGGCGATGAGCCGGATCGTCGCCGCGCTGCCGAACGAGGGCAAGGACGCCCTGGTCGCGCTGTTCGAGATCGGCGCCGACACCACCAGCCTGAAGGTGCTGCGCGACGACGACATGCTCTACGACCGCGACCAGGCCTTCGGCGGCGCCCAGCTGACGCAGCTGATCAGCCGCCAGTACGGCTTCTCCTTCGAGGAGGCCGAGGCGAAGAAGCTCGCCGGCGACCTGCCCGAGGACTACGAGGGCCTGATCCTGCGCCCCTTCGTCGACAGCCTGTCGCAGGAGATCGGGCGCGCGCTGCAGTACTTCTTCACCAGCACGCCGCACCACAAGGTGCACTACGTGATGCTCGCCGGCGGCACCGCCACGCTGCCGGGCCTGAAGGACCGCGTGACCGAGCTGACCGGCTTCGCGTCGCAGGTGGTCAACCCCTTCGAGCACATGAAGCTCGGCCCGGCGGTGCGCGAATCGGCGCTGCGGCGAGAGGCGCCGTCGTACCTGACGGCCTGCGGCCTGGCGATGCGGAGGTACGTGCAGTGATCCTGATCAACCTCCTGCCGCACCGCGAGGCCAGGCGGCGGCAGCGCAAGCGGGCGTTCTTCGTCGCGCTCGCGCTCAGCGCCGGGCTCGGCGTCGTGATCGCCGCGGTCTGGTACGGCGTGCTCGCGCAGCTCACCGCGGCCCAGGCGTCGCGCAACGACTTCCTGCAGGCCGAGATCAAGCGCCTGGACGGCCAGATCAAGGACATCGCCCAGCTGCGCGCCGAGATCGACGCGCTGAAGGCGCGGCAGACCGCGGTCGAGGGCCTGCAGACCGACCGCAACATGCCGGTGTACCTGCTCGACGAACTGGTCAAGCAGACGCCCGAGGGCGTGTACCTGACCAGCGTCAAGCAGAACGGCCCGCTGGTGCTGATCAGCGGCATGGCGCAGACGAACGAGCGCGTCTCGGAGTTCCTGCGCAACACGCTCTACAACTCGCCCTGGCTGGAGCGGCCGGAGCTGGTCGAGATCAAGGCCGCGGGCCAGGCGCCGGGGGCGCCGCGCGACGCCCGCCGGCTGAACGAGTTCTCGATGCGCGTGTCGCTGAAGGCGCCGCCGGCCGCCGGGGCCGCGAGCGCGCCGGCGGCCGCGTCGGCGCCGCGCGGCGCGGCGAGCGCCCCGCCCACCAAGGCCAGCTGAAGAGACCGCCATGGACGCCAAGGCCTCGAATCTCAACCTCAGCAGCGTGACCGAGCAGGCCGCGGCGCAGTTCCGCGGGCTGAATCCGAAGGAGCCCGGTCAGTGGCCGCTGCTGCCCAAGCTCGCGACCTGGGCCGCGATGGCCGCCGCGGTCGTCGTGGCCGGCTGGTTCGTGCTGCTGTCGGACGCGAACGACGAGCTGGTCGCGGCACGCGAGCGCGAGCCCGCGCTGAAGAAGGAGTACCGCGACAAGCTCGGCCAGGCGGTCAACCTGGCCGAACTGCGCAAGCAGAAGCTGCAGGTGCAGGAGTACGTCACGCAGCTCGAGAAGCAGCTGCCGGGCAAGGCCGAGATGGACGCGCTGCTGTCCGACATCAACCAGGCCGGCCTGGGGCGCGGGCTGCAGTTCGAGCTGTTCCGCCCGGGGCAGGTGCAGGTCAAGGACTACTACGCCGAGCTGCCGATCGCGATCCGGGTCAGCGGCCGCTACAACGACATGGGCGCCTTCGCGGCCGACGTCGCGAACCTGTCGCGCATCGTCACGCTGCACAACCTGGCGATCGCGCCGGTCTCGCCGCGCGATCCCGCGCTGCTCGCGATGGAGGCCACCGCGCGCACCTACCGCTACCTCGACGCGAACGAAGTCGCCGAACAGCAGCGGCAGAAGAAGGCGGCCGCGGACAAGGCCAAGGCCGGAGCGAAGAAATGATCGGTCGCACGCTGCCGGGGCTGCTGCCCCTGATGCTCGCCGCGCTGCTCGGTGCCTGCGGCGCCGAGCACGAGGAACTGCAGGACTGGATGGAGAGCCAGCGCCGCGGGGTCAAGCCGAACGTCGAGCCGCTGGCCGCGCCGAAGAAGTTCGACCCGCAGCCGTACACGTCGGCGCAGACGGTGGAGCCGTTCAGCCCGCAGAAGCTCAGCGTCGCCGCGCGGATCGAAGCGCGGCAGCCCAGCTCGCTGCTCGGCGCCGAGCTGAACCGGCGCAAGGAGCCGCTGGAGGCCTATCCGCTGGACAGCATGGCGATGGTCGGCAGCGTGGCCAAGGCCGGCACGCCGTTCGCGCTGCTGCGCGTGGACAACCTGCTGTACCAGGTCAAGCCCGGCGACTATCTCGGCCAGAACTACGGCCGCATCACGCAGATCACCGAGACCCAGATCGTGCTGCGCGAGATCGTGCAGGACGCCGCTGGCGAATGGATCGAGCGCCCCGCCTCGCTGCAGCTGCAGGAGAAGGCGCGATGAAGACGACGTTGGAGAAACCCACCATGCACCACTGGCGCGCCAGCTTGGCCGCGATCGCCGTCGGCATCGGGCTGCCGATCGCCGCGTTCGCGCAGAACGTGATCCAGTCGATCACTTCTTCGCAGCAGGCCGGCACCGATGTCGTGCGCATCGAACTCGCCGAGCCGCTGCCCGCGCTGCCGGCCGGCTTCGTCGTGCAGGCGCCGCCTCGGGTCGCGATCGACCTGCCGAACGTCGGCAACGCGCTCGGCCGCAACGCGGTGGAGTTGAACCAGGGCAACGTGCGCTCGGTCAACGTCGCGCAGTCGGGCGAGCGCACGCGGCTGGTGCTGAACCTGCGCCAGGCTGCGAGCTACCGCGTGCAGCAGCAGGGCAAGGCGCTGATCGTGCTGCTCGAGCCGGCCACCGCGGTGGCCGCCGCCGGCGCCGGCGCGGCCGCGCCGACCCAGTTCGCGCCGTCGCAGAACGACCAGCCGCTCGCCGTGCGCGGGCTGGACTTCCGCCGCGGCAGCGACGGCGCCGGCCGGCTGATCGTCGACCTGCCGAGCACGCAGGTCGGCGTCGACATCCGCCAGCAGGGCCAGTCGCTGGTGGTCGAACTGCTGCGCTCGACGCTGCCCGAGGGGCTGCGGCGCCGGCTCGACGTGACCGACTTCGGCACGCCGGTGCAGACCATCTCGGCGCTGCAGAGCGGCGACCGCGTGCGCCTGCTCGTCGAGCCGAAGGGCAACTGGGAGCACAGCGCCTACCAGACCGACACCCAGTTCGTGCTCGAGGTGCGGCCGGTCAAGGTCGACCCGAACAAGCTGACGCAGGGCCCGGGCTTCCAGGGCGAGAAGCTGAGCCTGAACTTCCAGAACATCGAGGTCCGCGCGCTGCTGCAGGTCATCGCCGACTTCACCAACTTCAACGTCGTCACCAGCGACACCGTCACCGGCAACGTCACGCTGCGGCTGAAGGACGTGCCGTGGGACCAGGCGCTGGACATCATCCTGCAGGCCAAGGGCCTGGGCGTGCGCAAGAACGGCAACGTGCTGTGGATCGCGCCGAAGGAGGAGCTGGCGAATCGCGAACAGGTCGAGCTGGAGGCGAAGAAGAAGATCTCCGAGCTCGAGCCGGTGCGCACCCAGGCCTTCCAGCTCAACTACACGAAGGCCGAGACCATTGCGAAGAGCCTGGTCGGCTCGGCGCTGGTGGCGCAGGCGATCGACAACGCCACCGGGCAGAACAGCGGCCGCATCCTGTCGCCGCGCGGCAGCGTGATCTTCGAGCAGCGCACGAACCAGCTGTTCGTCACCGACATCCCCTCGAAGCTCGAGGAGATCCAGGCGATGATCGCGAAGATCGACATCCCGGTGCGCCAGGTGCTGATCGAGGCGCGCATCGTCGAGGCCGACGACTCCTTCGGCCGCAGCCTCGGCGTCAAGCTCGGCTTCGCGAACCTCGCCGGCCCGCCCACCAGCGGCCCGGGGGCGCAGGTCGGCGGCAACTACCAGGCGATCGGCGCGCAGACCGGCCAGAGCCCGCCGGTGGACTTCGCCAACACCCAGTTCGTCAACCTGCCGGCGAACACCGGCGCGCTCGGCGCGGCCGCGGCGACCTTCGCGCTGTCGCTGTTCAGCGCGTCGGCGAACCAGTTCCTGAACCTCGAGCTGTCGGCGCTGGAAGCCGACAACAAGGGCAAGATCGTCTCCAGCCCGCGCGTGATCACCGCCGACCAGGTGAAGGCGCTGATCGAGCAGGGCGAGGAGCTGCCGTACCAGCAGGCGACCTCCAGCGGCGCGACCTCGGTCGCGTTCCGCAAGGCGAGCCTGAAGCTCGAGGTGACGCCGCAGATCACGCCCGAGGGCCAGGTGATCCTCGACCTCGACGTCAACAAGGACCGCCGCGGCACGCTGACGCTGCAGGGCTACACGATCGACACCAAGCACGTGCGCACGCAGGTGCTGGTGGAGAACGGCGGCACCGTGGTCATCGGCGGCATCTTCCAGCAGGAAGACCTGACGCAGGTGAACAAGGTGCCCTGGCTCGGCGACATCCCGTACCTCGGCAACCTGTTCAAGAACACGCTGCGCAGCACGAAGAAGACCGAGCTGCTGGTGTTCATCACCCCGAAGATCGTGACCGACCGGTCCGCCGTGCGCTGAAGGAAGAGTCCGCCCCATGAAGATGCAATCTCCCGGCGTCGACGCACGTGCCGCCCTGCGCCGCCTGCGCGGCAGCCTCGCCCTGTGCACGGTGCTCGTGCTGGCCGCCTGCGGCGGCGACAGCGAGTGCCCGGCCTCGCCGCCCTTCGAGGGCAGCGGCAACGTGGGCTCCTGCGCCGACGGCGGCTCGACCACGCCAACCGCGGCCGACCTGACGCTGGTGCTGAGCGCGAACAGCCTGCCGAACGACGGCACCAGCACGATCAAGGCCACCGCCACCGCGGTCGACGCCAACCGCAACGCGCTGGCCGGGATTCCGATCACGGTCCGGGTCGACGGCAGCGCGGTGGCCACCGTCAGCGGCACCGAGACCGACGCCAAGGGCGTGGTCACGGCCGACATCGGCAGCGGTGCCGACCAGGCGAACCGCTCGGTCACCGTCACCGCGGTCAGCGGCGGCCTGACGCGCACCGCCACGTTCCAGGTGGTCGGCGCGAACCTGAACGGCACGCCGCTGCCGGCGGTGATCGCGCCTGGAGCGGCGGGTCAGGTGGACTTCCAGCTGAAGGACGTGAACGCCAACCCGATGAGCGGGCAGACGATCGTCGTCAACGGCGTCGACGGGGTCGAGGTCACCGGCACGACCGACAGCAACGGCAAGTACACCTACGCCTACACGGCGCCGGCGACGACGGGCACAGTCAGCATCAAGGCCACGGCCGGCGGTGCGAGCAGCACGCAGTCGGTGCTCGTGCAGGCCAGCGGCGTGGGGGCCATCCCGCCGGCGGCGGTCGCGGTGCAGTCGGCTTCGCTCGCGGCGTCGCCGAGCGTGGTGCCGGTCAACAGCGGCTCGACCAGCAACCAGTCCGAGCTGCGGGCGCTGTTCCTCGGCGCCGGCAACACGCCCGTGAAGAACGTGCGCGTGCGCTTCGACCTCGCCGGCGACGTGAACAATGTCGGCGGCACGGTCACGTCGGGCAGCACCGTCGTCTACAGCGACGCCAACGGCGTCGCGACCACGGCCTATGTGCCGGGCACCCGCTTCAGCCCGACGAACGGGCTGACGGTTCGCGCCTGCTGGTCGGAGACCGACTTCGCGGCCGGCACCTGCCCGAAGAGCGCAGTCGCGACGCTGACGGTCGTATCGGAGTCGCTGTCCGTGTCGATCGGCACGAACGCGCTGATCGAGATCGGCCCGACCGGGCTCGACTACATCAAGAAGTACCTGGTGCAGGTCAACGATTCGTCGGGCAATGCCAAGGGTGGCGTGCAGGTCTCGGCATCGATCGATCTGCAGCAGTACCAGAAGGGCGAGTGGGTCGTGGTCGGCGACAAGTGGGCCAAGACGCTGCGCGCCAGCTGCGACAACGAGGACCTGAACCGCAACGGAGTGCTGCAGGTGTTCAGTAACGGAGCGGTCGAGGACGCGAATGCCACCGGCTTCCTCGAGCCGCGCAAGGCGGATGTCGCGATCAGCTTCGTCGGCTCCAGCACGACCAACAGCGACGGGCAGGTGGTCCTGAAGATCACCTACCCGCAGAACGTCGGCTCGTGGCTCAAGTTCAACATCCAGGTTGCGGCCAGCGGCGTGGCCGGGACCGAGGGCCGGTCGAACTTCAGCGGCATCCTGCCGGTGCTGGCCGACGACGTCTCCGACCCCGACAAGGAGCCGCCGTTCCGCCTGTCGCCATACGGTACGGAGGCCAGCCCGACGGTGGCGACCACGACGCCCGAAGGCCAGACCGGGCTGCTGTGCACGAACCCGAACTGACGTCGTGATCGTCGCGCTGGTCGGCATGCCCGGCAGTGGCAAGTCCACGGTCGGGCGCCACCTGGCGCGGCACCTCGGGCTGCAGCTGGCCGACAGCGACCACGTCATCGAACAGCGGATCGGCATGCCGATCCGCGCCTACTTCGAAGGCCACGGCGAGGGCCCGTTCCGCGACCTCGAGCAGCAGGTGATCGCCGAGCTGTGCGCCGGCGACGAGCTGGTGCTCGCCACCGGCGGCGGGGCGGTGCTGCGCGAGCCGAACCGGCGCGCGCTGCACCAGGCCTGCCACGTGTTCTACCTGCGCTCGACGCCGGAGGAACTGTTCCGGCGCCTGCGCCACGACACGCACCGGCCGCTGCTGCAAGGCGGCGACCCGTTGCGCCGGCTGCGCGAGCTGTTCCGCGAGCGCGACCCGCTGTACCGCCAGGCCGCGCACTACGTGATCGAGACCGGCCGCCCGTCGGTGCCGTCGCTGGTGAACATGGTGCTGATGCAGCTCGAGCTGGCCGGCCTGGTCGACAGCACCCGCGTGCCGTCGCCGATCGACGCCCGGCCGCCGCGCGCCTGAGCGCCGGCGCCGCGGCGGCGAAACGGGCCACCCGTACACTGGGCGGCATGTCCGCCGCTGCTGCTGCCGTCGCCGCCACCGTCACGGTGGACACCGGCCACGCGCGCTACGACATCCGGATCGGCCGCGGCCTGCTCGACGACCCCGGGACCTGGGCCGGCCTGCCGCGCGCGGCGCAGGCGCTGATCGTCAGCAATCAGGTCGTCGCGCCGCGCTACGCGCAGCGGCTGCGCGCGGCGCTCGCGCCGCACTACCCGGCGGTCGGCGTGCTCGAGCTGCCCGACGGCGAGGCGCACAAGGACTGGCCGACGCTGAACCGGATCTTCGACCGCCTGCTCGCCGACGGCTGCGACCGCGACACCACGCTGTTCGCGCTCGGCGGCGGCGTGGTCGGCGACATCGCCGGCTTCGCTGCCGCCTGCTTCATGCGCGGCGTGCCCTTCGTGCAGGTGCCGACCACGCTGCTCGCGCAGGTCGACTCGTCGGTCGGCGGCAAGACCGCGATCAACCATCCGGCGGGCAAGAACATGATCGGCGCGTTCTACCAGCCGCAGCGGGTCGTCTGCGACCTCGACACGCTGGCCACGCTGCCCGAGCGCGAGTTGCGCGCCGGCCTGGCCGAGGTGATCAAGTACGGCCCGATCGCCGACGCGGCCTTCCTCGACTGGATCGAGGTGAACCTGGACGCGCTGCTGGCGCGCGACCCGGCCGCGCTGGTGCAGGCGGTGCGGCGCAGCTGCGAGATCAAGGCCGCCGTCGTCGGCGCCGACGAACGCGAGGCCGGGCAGCGTGCGATCCTCAACTTCGGCCACACCTTCGGCCATGCGATCGAGGCCGGGCTCGGCTTCGGCGCGTGGCTGCACGGCGAGGCGGTGGGCTGCGGCATGGTGCTCGCCGCCGCGTTGTCGCAGCGGCTCGGGCTGGTCGACGGCGCGTTCGTCGCCCGGCTGCGCGCGCTGGTCGAGCGCGCCGGCCTGCCGGT
>JAFLDG010000239.1 GCA_017302495.1 Burkholderiales bacterium | reverse complement strand
GCAGCGTCGCCCGCGGCCGGCGGCTCGAGCGCGGCCTCGGTGCCGCTCGCCCACACGTCCACCGGCCGCACCTCGACGCCGTGCGCGCGCGCGTCGCGCACCAGCTGCGCCGGCGCGTAGAAGCCCATCGGCTGGCTGTTCAGCAGCGCGGCCAGGAACGCGTCGGGGTGGTGCCGCTTGAGCCACGCGCTCGCGTACACCAGCAGCGCGAAGCTCGCGGCGTGGCTCTCGGGGAAGCCGTATTCGCCGAAGCCCTGGATCTGCTTGAAGATGGCTTCGGCGTAGTCGCGCGCATAGCCCTTCTGCACCATGCGGCCGACGAGCCGCTCGTGGAAGTGCCCGAGCCCGCCCTTGCGCTTCCACGCCGCCATCGCGCGGCGCAGCTGGTCGGCCTCGCCGGCGCTGAAGTCGGCGGCGAGCATCGCGATCTGCATCACCTGCTCCTGGAAGATCGGCACGCCCTTGGTGCGCATCAGCGCGGGCTTCAGTTCCTCGGTGCATTCGATCTCGCTGTCGGGCAGCGAACGGTTGCGCAGGTACGGATGCACCATGCCGCCCTGAATGGGGCCCGGGCGCACGATCGCGACCTCGATCACCAGGTCGTAGTAGCAGCGCGGCTGCAGCCGCGGCAGCATGCTCATCTGCGCGCGGCTCTCGATCTGGAACACGCCCACCGTGTCGGCGGCGCAGATCATGTCGAAGGTGGGCGTGTCGCCGTCGGGGATGTCGCCCAGCTCGAACTCGCGTCCCAGCTTGGCGCTCACGAACTCGAGCGCGCGGCGCAGCGCGCTCAGCATGCCGAGCGCGAGGATGTCGACCTTGATCAGGCCGAGCGCGTCGAGGTCGTCCTTGTCCCACTGGATCACGCTGCGGTCGGCCATCGCCGCGTTCTCCACCGGCACCAGGCGAGCCAGGTCGTCGCGCGCGATGACGAAGCCGCCCGGGTGCTGGCTCAGGTGGCGCGGGAAGCCGATCAGCGCCTCGGTCAGCTCGACCCAGTGCCGGCACACCGGCGCATCGGGGTCGAAGCCGTTCTCGCGCAGGCGCTCGGGGTCGATGCTGCGGCCGTCGAACCAGTGGGTCGATTTGGACACCGCATCGATGCGGTCGAGGTCCAGCCCCAAGGCGCGGCCCACGTCGCGCAGCGCCGAGCGCGGCCGGTAGCTGATGACCACCGCGGTCAGCGCGGCGCGGTGCCGGCCGTACTTGCGGTACAGGTACTGGATCACCTCCTCGCGGCGCTGGTGCTCGAAATCGATGTCGATGTCCGGCGGCTCGTTGCGCTCGGCGCTGATGAAGCGGCCGAAGAGCAGCGTCGCGCGCCGCGGGTCGACCTCCGTCACCCCCAGGCAATAGCAGACCAGCGAATTGGCCGCGCTGCCGCGGCCCTGGCACAGGATGCCCTGCGCGCGTGCCCAGTGCACGATGTCGGCCACGGTGAGGAAGTACGGCTCGTACTGCAGCTGCTCGATCAACGTGAGTTCGGCGTCGAGCGTGCGCCGGTGCTCGGCCGGCATGCCGTGCGGAAAGCGCCGCGCCACGCCCTGCGCGACCAGCGCGCGCAGCCAGCTCGCCGGCGTGTGGCCGGCGGGCACGATCTCCTCTGGGTATTCGTAGCGCAGTTCGTCGAGCGAGAACGCGCACAGCCCGGCGATGCGCACCGTGGCCTCGAGCCAGGCCGGCGGGTAGATCGCGGCCAGCCGCTGGCGCGGGCGCAAGTGCGCCTCGGCGTTGGGCTCGAGCGCGAGGCCGCAGTCGGCCACCGGGCACTTCAGCCGCGTCGCGGTGAGCACGTCGTGCAGGGCCTTGCGCGAACGGACGTGCATGCGCACGCCGCCGGCGGCCACGATCGAAAGGCCGGTGGCCGCCGCCACGCGCTGCGCGACATCGGCCAGCTCGGCGTCGTGCGCGCGGTGCAGCAGCTCCACCGCGATGAACGCGCGCTCGGGGCCGAACCAGGTCTTGAGCCACATCGCGTGCGCGAACACCGTCTCGAAGGGCTGCGCCGCATCGGGCACGAGCAGCGCCAGGCAATCGGGCAGCCCGGCCAGGGTCGGCGCGTGCGGCACGCGGCCTTCCACGTCCGACGGGTGCGCGAGGTATTCGCCCTTGCCCGCGCGCCGCCGCGCCACCGTGAGCCACTGCGCCAGGTTGCCGTAGCCGCGGCGCGTCTGCGCCAGCAGCACCAGCCGCGGCCCGGGTTCGGCCGGCGCCGGGCCCTTCTCGGCCGGCTGCGTGAGCTGCAGCTCGGCGCCGACGATCAGGTGCAGGCCGGCACGCCTGGCCTCGGCATGCGCGCGCACCACGCCGGCGAGCGAGCCCTCGTCGGTGATGGCGAGCGCGGTGTAGCCCAGCGCCTGTGCGCGCGCGACCAGCTCCTCCGGGTGCGAGGCGCCGGAGAGGAAGCTGAAGTTGCTGCGGCAGTGCAGCTCGGCGTAGGCGGGGAGCATGAGCGTGGCATGCGCATCAGCCGGTGCCGGCCGGCTGCGGCACCAGCAGGTACGTCATGGACAAACGAGCAGGGGCCGCGATGCCTATACTGCCCGCCACGCACCGCGAAGTGCCCATAGCGGATACCGACCAGCCATGGACAAGCTCGAAGACATCGAACGTCAGGTCACGCAGCTGAGCCCGGCGGAGCTGGCCCGCTTCCGCCAGTGGTTCGCCGACTTCGACGCCGCCGCCTGGGACGCGCAGATCGAGCGCGATGCCGCTGCCGGCAGGCTCGACGCCCTGGCCGCCAAGGCCCTGCAGGAGCACCGCGCCGGCCGCACGCGCCCGCTGTGAAGCACCACGCGACGGCGGACTTCTGGAGCTGCTATCGCGCGCTGCCCGAAGCCGTCCGCCAACTGGCCGACAAGAACTTCGCGCTGCTGAATGCGGACCCGCGGCACCCATCGCTGCACTTCAAGCGCATCGGCCCGCTGTGGTCGGCGCGCGTCGGACTGCATCACCGCGCGCTGGCCATGGCCGACGCTGACGATGCGGTGTGGTTCTGGATCGGCACCCATGCCGAGTACGACCGGCTGATCGGCGGCTGAACAGGAAGCTCGCCGGCCAGCGCATCGAGCGGGCTGCGGGTGCCGCCGGCGGCGACCTTCAGCACGTGCGTGTAGATCATCGTCGTGCTCACGTCGCTGTGGCCGAGCAGTTCCTGCACGGTGCGTATGTCGGTGCCCGACTGGAGCAGGTGCGTGGCGAACGAGTGCCTCAGCGTGTGCGGCGTGGCCGGGCGCTCGATGCCGGCGGCGCGCACCGCGCGCTTGAAGTCGCGCTGGAAGGTCTGGTCGAACAGGTGGTGGCGGCGCTCGACGCCGGTGCGCGGGCACACCGAGTGCTCGGCCTGCGGGAAGACCCAGAACCAGCCCCACGACCCGCCCGCGCGCGGGTACTTGCGCTCGAGCGCATCGGGCATCTGCACGCCGCCGCGGCCGGCGCGGGCATCGGCCTCCCACAGCACACGTGCACGCTGCATCTGCTGGCGCAGGCCCGGCGCGAGCGTGGCCGGCAGCATCACCACCCGGTCCTTGCCACCCTTACCGGCCCGGACGACGATGGTGCGGCGCTCGAAATCGACGTCCTTGACGCGAAGTTGCATCGCCTCGGCAATGCGCAGGCCGGTGCCGTAGAGCAAACGCCCCAGCACGCCGTGCGTGCCGTCGAGCAGCGCCAGCACCGCGCGCACCTCGGCCACGGACATCACCTCCGGCACACGGGGCTTGCGCTGCGGACGGCCGATGGCTTGCATCCACGGCAGCTGCTGGCCGAGCACCTGCTGGTAAAGGAACAACAGCGCCGACAGCGCCTGCCGGTGCGTAGACACCGACACGCCGCGCGCGCCGGACAGCCAGGAGAGGAAGGCCTCGACCTCCGGCCCGGCCATTGTCTTGGGGTGCTTGAGCCCGTGGTATCGGACGAAGGCCCGGACCCAATGGACGTAGGCCTGTTCGGTACGTAAGCTGTAGTGCAAGTAGCGCACACGCTCGCGCACCTGATCGAGCAGGCGAGCCGGCGCCGTGCGGGCAGTTGCTTCGGAGGCGGACATGTCGAGCACCTGTTGTTTTATACAGTATGCGCCGCAGCAGTGGCGATGGCAAGCGCCGGTTGCCCAGGCGCGCGACAGGCCTGCAGGGTTGCAGGCGTATCCGGTTACGCCGGCGGTTCTGCAGCCGTATCCGGATACGCCTGCAGAATTGATGGCGAGAACACGTTAGGCCGCACAGACCAAACCCGCGAAGATCCGAGCGACAACAGACTAAGCTCATGGCGCATACGTCCGCGTTCCTTCTAACACTGTTGCTACTACCCGCTCTTACCCCGCAGTTCGCACATGCGTGGAGCGCAAAGTGCGCCCTTGGCATCACGGAGTGCATCTCGCTTCAAGGCAAACAACTTCCACTCACCGAAGTGGAGTTAATAGAGGCCAACTGCAGGGACTTTACGCGACGAAACATCGGGCGCATCGCCCTCAACATGAGCTACAAGCAGATTCGTGAGATAACTGGTGAGCGACTTTCACACCCCCTGCTACGCGCGTCGCTCGCGTACGAATTCCTTCACAACTCCGAGTTAGTTTTCGATAGAAGTCTTCCGATCCGACAGCGCTACCTTCCTGTCAAGCATGCTTGCGGCTTCGTTTTCAGGGCACTTCGTACGCCTCCGCCAGAAGAAGAGGAATGACTGATTGCTCGAACGGGCAACTCTACGCGTTTAACTTCTAACACCATATGGAAATGTCAGAGGAATACAACAATATTGACCGATTCAACTTAGTTGCCATCGCACTCTTTGCAAAATTGCATGCAACATTCCCGGTCCCAGAAGATATATCGCCGATGAGTTTCGGCCACGCATGTGTACCAGTCGATGCAGGCTCTGATACAGCATTTGAAATGGGTGCCGATGCAGTTCATGTCCTTACGTGGCTTGAGGAAGAAGGATTCATCCGAGTCGGCAAAAAGTCTCTGCCTGATCGCTTGCATGGTGTTCGCCTCACGATGAAGGCAATGAGTGTGCTTGGTCAACTACCGTCCTCTCTATCTTCCGCAAAGGAGAAGAGGCCATTGATAGCTCGCATGCGAGAGGTACTTGCGAACGCGACCGCAAAAGCAGCAACAGATGCAGCGTCAAGCCTAATCTCCGAAGTCTTCTCACTTGGGCTCCGCGTAGCAATCACATCACAGCATAATAATTCGAATGTATCAACGTAATGCACGAGTGCGGCCTAACTTGGCGTTCAAGCGGAGCGCCAACGGCAGGCCACCAAGGCCCGGTGTGTGGTACTTCGTCCATGTTCACACACCGGGCCTTGGCGCCCTGCCGTCGTCGCCCGCTTAACTCTACGTTAGGCGTCTCGAACTAGGCGCCCTGACCGATGAGAGATGAATTCAAAAACCATGCTCTTCGATGACATATCGGTTGACGCGAGGATACGATTCTCCACCAGAGAGCAGCCTTACTTTTGCATAAGGGGGTAGTCACGACGAACCAACACATGACAAATATATCTCCACCAATTCTAATAACTCTCTTCTACGGAGCAAACGATGTTCAGAAGCCTTGCGCTTGGAATAGTAATATTATTCCTGATGGGCTGCTCAGGCCCGCCATCTGAAGCCGATGCCAAAACGGTGCTCGCCGCAAAGGTGAATCAGGAATCCACCGGGCTGATTCAGCTGGTTGATTTTAAGAAGACGAATGCGATTGAACAAGAAGTGATGGGCAGAAAGCTTTACAAGCTCGAGTACTCAGCTGAAATCGAATTTACGGACGACATAATGTGGAGTGGACCAGGGCCATTCGGCTGGGATGGGAGGTTCCAAGCTACCAAGGGCCGACCCAGAGGTGGACTAGACGCCTTCCACCCGGCCTTTATGGGAAAGACGCCAGGTGACAAGGGCAAAAAGTTTAAAGTCACCGGTGCGGTTGTTTTCGAGAAGGCGGAAAAGGGTTGGCGCCCAATCTCCTGATAGTAAAGTCCGCACTAACGCGAAGACGCCTAACTTGACGTTCAAGCGGAGCGCCAACGGCAGGCCACCAAGGCCCGGTGTGCGGTACGCCGTACAGTTTCGCCCACCGGGCCTTGGCGCCCTGCCGTCGTCGCCCGCTTAACTCTACGTTAGGTTTCGCAATCCACCATTTACCGCTCGCCGGTCCGCCACCCCGTCCCTTGGCCTGAAATGAGCGATCGATGACCAGGATCAAATCCACCCCCTTGTTTCGGGGGGAAACACCGCCCTTGCCAGAGGCGCAGACTTCGTGCAGTTCACCATTGAAGCGCGGCGCTTCTATCGAACCCGTGAGTGAGTCCCCCGCTTGCGTTACACACTAGTCCCTATCCCAATGAGTCTTGACGAATCGTGCGAAGACTTCAGCGCGTAGCGGCCATGGCCGGCACGATGTTGAATCGGGTGATCGAGCACGCTGCGGCGATGGCGGCGCGGCCGAGGCGGGT
>JAFLDG010000238.1 GCA_017302495.1 Burkholderiales bacterium | reverse complement strand
AGGCGCTGCAGCGGCGGTTGCGCTGCGGCACCCAGTGCGGATCGTGCCTGCCGGCGCTGCGCACGCTGGTGCAGCGGCACCCGGGGCCGGTGCCGGCCCACGAGGCCGCTTGAGCCCGCCGGGCCGCGGCCGGAACGGACCGCGCACCAAGCCGCACGGTCCGACCTACCCCGGCGGCGCCCGCTCAGATGCCGAGCAGCTTCTTCGCGTCGCCGAGCAGCTTCACCGCGTCGTCGTGCTTGCCGGCCTTGTGCGCCGTCTCGCCGTCGGCCCGCAGCTGCTTGACCTTGGCCATGTCGGCGTCGGCCAGCTTCGGATCCGTGGCCAGCTTGGCGTCGATCTGCTTCATGTCGGCCGGGCAGTGATAGGCGGCGGCGATGCCGGCCAGGCCGGCCAGCGCGGCGCAAACGATCAGCTTCTTCATCCTGTCGACTCCAGGGTAGGACTGGGCGGCCGATTCTGCGCCGCCCGGCTGCGGCCCACAATCCGCCCGTGCCGACCTTGCCGGTCCGGCAGCGGCGCCGCGGGCGCCGGCCGCCGTCGGCCTGCAATGGGCCCCCGAGTCGGCGCGGTCTCGCCTTGCAGGCAACCTCTGAAGTCGGATCCGCATCCGGACCCGCCGCCCGCCGTGGTGGACTAGCATTGCCGCATGGCTCGTATCGTCGGCTCCCGAGATCGATCGGAATTCAGCGCCGATCCGGTAGAGGCTTGGAAGCGCGGCCGGCGGCTCGATGACATGCTGGCTGCGGCTTCGCCGAAGGGCCCGAAGGGGGTCACGCGGGCGCCGCACCGCACATTCAACGCCCGGGACGACGAGCGCCGGCAGGCCATGGCGCGCCGGCTGAACCGCCCGGCCGGGGCCACCCGCTAGCGCGGCGCGGCCGGCCCGGTTGCGATGCAGCCTGACGCCTTGCTGGAGCTGCTGCGGCGCTTCCAGGCCGAGGGCGTGCAGTACATCCTGGTGGGCGGGCATGCGGTGCGACTCAACGGCTTCGTGCGCGCCACCGAGGACATCGACATCTTGTTGCCGTCGTCGCTGGAAAACGGCCGCCGCGTGATCCGCGCGCTGGGGTTCCTGGCGTCCAGTGCCGATTTGCGGCCCGAGTGGTTCGAGGTGCCCGCGCATGAGCCGGAGAACATCCGCGTGGCCGACGAACTTCTGATCGACCTGCTGTTCGCGGCCAACGGCCAGACTTACGAGAGCCTGCAGCCGCATGTGCGCACGCTCGAAGTCCAGGGCGTACCGATCCGGACGCTGGACATCGAAGGCCTGCTGCTCACCAAGACCGACTGGCGCGACAAGGACCGTATCGACCGCGAGGCGCTGCAACGCCTGCGCGGCGGGCTTTGATCGCGGGGCGCGATGGGTCGCTCGGGGTTTCCCCGCTCCCACGATCGAAGGAGTTGACGCGTTTACCCCCCCCCGCATGATCCGTGCCACTTTTGGTACCACGACGGGAGACGACATGCGGACAGGCTTCCTCGGGGCTCTCGCCGCCGGCGCAGCCGGCTTGGCCATCTCGGCCGGTGCCTCTGCGGCTGTGACCTACCACTACAAGGGCAATCCGTTCGACCACCACGAAAACGCGCCGTCGCTCATCGGCAACTTCGTGACTGCGACCGTGACCTTCGACGACTCCGTCGTCGGTTACACCGGCACGGTCGGTTCGTCGTCCGTCCTCAGCTGGGCGATCCGCATCGCGCAGATCCCCGGGTCGGAGATGGGCAGCGCGACAGGCGCGGTGAGCGACAGCTGGCCGCTGTACTTCGTGTTCGACCACGGCGTCATCACCGCGTGGCAGGTGCTGGCGCATCCGGCACCACTCGCGAACCCCGAGATCTACACCACGCACGACAGCCCCTATGGGAACATCAACCCAACGGCTGACTACTACCTCCTCGACAGATTCACTGCCGGGTCGACAGTCGACCAGCCGGGAGTCTGGGCCATCCCCGAGCCCGGCACCTACCTGCTGATGCTCGCCGGCCTCGGCGCCATCGCCGCGATCGCGCGCCGGCGGCGGCGCTGAAGGTTTCTCGATTCCTCCGGCGCGGGCCCTGGCCAGCGCCCGCCTACTGAAACGCCACCTCGGCAAAGCGGCGCAGCTTGCGGCTGTGCAGCAGCCCGGCCGTTCCTGGCGCAGCAGCTCGACCGCGCGGAGCCGATGCACAGGTGCGGGTCCGGCCCGGAGTATTACAATCGCGTCATCGGCATTACCCTGTTGGACCTGCGATGGCCTACACCCTCACCTCGAAGTCCCAGGTCACCGTGCCGAAGGCAATACGCGACCACCTGCGCGTGGCGCCGGGCGACGCGGTGGACTTTCGCATCGTCGCCGACGGCAGCGTTCGGGTCGAGCCGACGCGGCTGCCGGGCCGCAGCGAGCAACGCCGGCTCAGCGCTGCCAAGGCACGCTTCGACAAGCTGAGGGGCAGCGGTGGCCAGAGCGGCCAGGCCCGCACCGATGAGTTGATGCGCCTGCTGCGCGGCTACGACGAGGACGCCGCGGACCCCGGTTTCGCCGCACCGGCACCGGGCACCCGACGGCGGTGATCCTGGTCGACACCTGCGTGCTGATCGATGTCAGCGCGGACGACCCCGAGTGGCGCGGCTGGTCGATCGCGCAGCTCGCGGCCTGGAGCGTGCGCGGGCCGCTCTTCACCAACCCGCTGATCTTTGCCGAGTGGTGCACCGACTTCGCCAGTCTGGAGGCGGCGCAATCGGCGCTGGCCGCGTTTGGGCTGCAGTGGGCCGAGTTGCCGCAGGCTGCGCTGTACCTTGCCGCGCAGGCCCACCTGCGCTACCGCCGCCGCGGCGGCACGCGCAGCATGGTGCTGCCGGACTTCCTGATCGGCGCGCATGCGGCGGTGCAGGGCTGGCCTGTGCTGACGCGCGACCGGCACCGCTTCGACGCCTACTTCAGCGGCCTGGAGATCGTTGCGCCGCGTTGATGGCGGTGGCCGCGGCTGCGCGGCCGGGGACTTGGTCCACGACCCCCATCCCCGAGCCCGGCACCTACCTGCTGATGCTCGCCGGCTCGGCGCCCTCGCCGCGATCGCGCGCCGGCGTCGGCGCTGAAGCTCTCTCGATTCCTCCGGCGCACGCCCCGGCCGGCGCCCGGCTACTGGAACGCCACCTCGGCGAAGCTCCTCAGCTTGCGGCTGTGCAGCTGCCCGGGCCGCTCCTGGCGCAGCAGTTCCACCGCGCGGATGCCGATGCGCAGGTGCTGGTCCACCCGCTCGCGGTAGAAGGTGTTGGCCATGCCCGGCAGCTTGATCTCGCCGTGCAGCGGCTTGTCGCTGACGCACAGCAGCGTGCCGTAGGGCACGCGGAAGCGGAAGCCGTTGGCGGCGATGGTCGCGCTCTCCATGTCGAGGGCCACCGCGCGGCTCTGGCTGAAGCGCCGCTCCGGCGTGCTCGGCATGTTGCGCTTCGGCAGCAGCTCCCAGTTGCGGTTGTCGGTGGAGGCGACCGTGCCGGTGCGCATCAGCCGCTTCAGCTCGTAGCCCTCGAGCCGGGTCACGTCGGCCACCGCCTGCTCGAGTGCGAGCTGCACCTCGGCCAGCGCCGGGATCGGCACCCACAGCGGCAGCTCCTCGTCGAGCACGTGGTCCTCGCGCACGTAGCCGTGGGCGAGCACGTAGTCGCCCAGCTCCTGCGTGTTGCGCAGCCCGGCGCAATGGCCGAGCATCAGCCAGGCGTGCGGCCGCAGCACCGCGATGTGGTCGGTGATCGTCTTCGCGTTCGCCGGCCCGACGCCGATGTTGACCATCGTGATGCCGCTGTGGTCGCCGCGGCGCAGGTGGTAGGCCGGCATCTGCGGCAACCGCGGCGGCGGGCTGCCGTGGCCGTCGTCGGCATGGGCGCGGCTGCCGCTGCGGCGCGTGACGACGTTGCCGGGCTCGACGAAGCAGTCGTAGTCGCAGCGCGGGTCGGCCATCATCTCGCGGCCGAGGCGGACGAACTCGTCGATGTAGAACTGGTAGTTCGTGAACAGCACGAAATTCTGGAAGTGCTCGGCCGCGGTGCCGCTGTAGTGGCGCAGCCGCTGCAGCGAGTAGTCGACCCGCGGCGCGGTGAACAGCGCCAGCGGCATCGGCTCGCCCGGGCGCGGCTCGTGCGTGCCGTTGGCGATGCCGTCGTCCATCACGCCGAGGTCGGGGAAGTCGAAGCGGTCGCGCATCAGCAGCCGGCGTTCGGGCGTCAGCGTGCCTTCCACATGGTCGTCGTCGGCGAGGCAGAAGTGCACGGGAACAGGCTGCGTGCTGGTGCCGACCTCGAGCGCGACGCCGTGGTTGCGCAGCAGCAGCGCGAACTGCTCGAGGTAGTAGCGGCCGAACAGCTCGGGCCGCGTCAGCGTGGTCTCGTGCACGCCGGGGCCGGAGACGAAACCGTAGCTCAGCCGCGAGTCGGCGCGGGCCACGGTGTCGGTGCGCACGCGCACGAACGGGTAGCAGGCACGCACGCGCTGCGCCGGCACCTCGCCGGCGACGAAGCGGTGCAGCGCCTCGCGCAGGTGCTGCACGCTGCGGCGGTAGATGTCCTGCACCTGCGCCAGCGCCTGTGCGGCGTCGTCGAAGCGGGCGGGGGCGATGTACAGCGGCTCGATCGGCATGGTGGCGACGCCTCGGTCTTGCGCCATCATTGTCGGGTCGAATCGTGACCGTTGCGCGGGGAGCAGGCGGCATGAAGTTCCTGAACGACGCCGGCGGCCGCTACAAGCTGCCGCTGAAGAACGACGCCGGCAAGACGCTGTGCACGCTGCTCTGGGGCGACCCGCTGCACGAGCTGGAGCGCCGCGGCGAGCGCGTGAAGGTGCGCGCGCGCAAGCGCATCGGCTGGCTGCCGGCGAGCGCGGTCGCCGACACCGGGCTGCTCGAGATCTACGTCATCGATGTCGGCCAGGGCGACGGCGTGCTGCTGCGCACGCCGCACGACGACGCCTGGCACCTGATCGACGCCGGCATCCGCGCCGCCGAACAGATGACGCGCAAGGGCGCGGCCAACTTCGTGCGCTGGAAGTTCATCGACGACCTGCGGCGCGACCGGGTGAACCTGAAGAGCATGATCCTCAGCCACCCGGATGCCGACCACTACGGCGGCTTCGTCGACCTGCTGTCGGGCGCGCTGCCGGACGGGCGTCGCTTCGCGGTCGAGGTCGAGCGCTTCTGGCACGGCGGCCTCGGCCGCTTCCGCGATGCACCGACGCTCGGCGCGCAGCGCGCCGACACCAGCACCGCGCCGCTCGGCCAGCCGGGCTCGGGGATCAAGGCCGCGGCGAACTTCATCGTCGAGCGGATCGACGGCAAGACCCACTTCGGCCGGCCGAAGCGGCCGTTCGCACCCGACTTCGCCGAGCTGGCAAAGCTCGTCGGCAAGGTGCCGAAGCGAGTGGACAGCCTGGCCCCCGGCAACGGCTGGCTGCCCGGTTACGCGCCGGCCGCGGGCGCGGCCGCGATCCGCGTGCTCGCGCCGGTGGTCGAGACGCTCGCCGGCGGCGGCCAGGGGCTGCGCGACCTGGGTTCGGACAGCGTGACGCGCAACGGCCATTCGGTGGTGCTGCGCGTCGACTACGGCCGCGCGCGCTTCCTGCTCACCGGCGACCTGAACACCGCGTCGCAGAAGCTGCTGCTCGGCCGGCACCCGGCGCACGAATTCGCCGTCGACGTGGCGAAGGGCTGTCACCACGGCAGCGACGACATCGACCTGCGCTTCGTGCGCGCGATGGCCGCGCGCGCGACCGTGATCTCCTCCGGCGACAACGAGGACTACGCGCATCCGCGGCCGCGCGTGCTGGGCGCGAGTGCGCGCTACGGCCGCGAAGCGCGTGCGCGCGACGGCAGCGTGCTGCCGCCGCTGCTGTATTCGACCGAGCTGGCCCGCTCGGTCGGCCTGGACTTCGCCGCGCACCTGCGCACCGTCGCCGAACCGAAGCAGCCGTACCGCCCCGACCAGCTCGAGGCCGACTTCGACCCGTCGCCCGCCGGCCGCTACCGCCGGCTGTCCTGGCTGCCGATCGCGACCGACCTGGTCTACGGCCTGGTCAACGTGCGCAGCGACGGCGACCGCATCCTGTGCGCGACGATGAAGGAAGGCTCGTCGGACTTCGATCTGCAGGTCTTCGACGCCGGCGTCGATCCGCTCTGAAGCGCCCGCCGCGCCGGGCAGCACCCGGCGCGGCGGGCGTCGAGCACGGCGGCCGGGCCGCGTTTGTGCGCAGGCGGGCGGCCCGGCGGCCTGCCTACACTGCGGCCGATGGAACCCGCGCTGCCCGCTTCGCCGCCGCCGCCGCCGATCGTGCGCCAGCTGCGCCAGGTGCTGCTGTGGCCGCT
>JAFLDG010000237.1 GCA_017302495.1 Burkholderiales bacterium | reverse complement strand
GCCGCGGCAACGGCGCCCGCGCGGCCGCGTCACGACCAGCGCCGGTGCCGGCGATCGAGCAGCGCGCGCAGCTGTTGCTGCTGCTCGGGCTTCAGCCCGTCGTAGAACGCGGCCAGGCTGGCGATCGTCTGCGGGCTGCCGTCGCGCAGCGCCGCGGTCTTCTGCTCGATCAGCGCCTGTGCGCGCGCGCTGTCGAAGCGCTCGCCGGCGATCAGCGCGCGCAGTTCGGCGCGCGGGTCGGTGGTGGTGCCGATCATCGCGTTGCGCTGCTCGCGCAGCCGGTCGAAGACGGCGCCGAGCTGCTGCTTCTGCGCGTCGTCGAGCTGCAGTTCGCGCGCCGCGCGGTCGACGAAGCGCTCGCGCCACTTCGCCGCGTCCTCGGCGCTGACCGCGCTCCAGCCGTGGCCGTGGTGGCGGTGGCTGCAGGCGGCGATGCCGCCGAACAGCACGGATGCGCCGGCCAGGCCGATCAGGGTGCGCTTGAGCCAGGGTTTCATCGGGTCGCTCCTCGTGGGTTGCAGGTGCGCCCATGCTGCCGGTCGGCCGCGCGCGTGTCCTTTCGCCGCGGTATCGCCGTGTATCGTTTCTTTGCGCGGCGCCCGGAACGAAAACGGCGGCCGCGCATCGCTGCGCGGCCGCCGCATGCGGGCGGGAAGCGCCGGCTTACAGCGGGCGGATGTTCGCCGCCTGCAGGCCCTTGGCGCCCTGGCGGATCTCGAACTGCACGCGCTGGTTCTCCTGCAGCGACTTGAAGCCGGTGCCGGTCTTGATCTCGCTGAAGTGCGCGAACAGGTCCTTGCCGCCGCCTTCCGGCGTGATGAAGCCGTAGCCCTTGCCGTCGTCGAACCACTTGACGGTGCCGGTCTGCGTTGCGTTGTCCATGAGTTGCTCCTGAAAGGAATGAAGAGGAAGTTACCGCGCAGGCGCAAGCCGCCCGCGCGGACAGAAACACTCAAGAGCAATCAACCCGGGGGCTTCGAACCGGCCGGCCCGGGGCCGTGGCGGCCGCGGGCGGTAGAGCGGAAAAGACCTTGTGCAAACGGCCTTGGCATGTCTGTGCGGCGATTGTAGCCGGCGCGTGCTCGCGCCCTGCGCAACCCCGGGGCATCCGGGGCGGCCATGTCGCAGCCGGGACAGCGCAAGCCCCGATTGCCACGCGCGCCGGATGCAGCCTATAACCCGCCCCGTTCACGCGCGCCCGCCGGCTGCGGGCCCTTACGGAAGGTCGGGAAGGTCGTCACCGGAAGCACCATGGCGGACAGCGCGCAACCCCTGCTCAGCGTGCGCGGCGTGACGGTGCGCTTCGGCGGCATCGTCGCGCTCGACGGCGTGAGCTTCGACGTGAAGCGCGGCGATGTCTGCGGCCTGATCGGGCCGAACGGCGCCGGCAAGACCACGCTGTTCAACTGCCTGAGCCGGCTGTACCAGTACCAGGCCGGCGACATCCTGTTCGAGGGCCGCTCGATCACGAACGTGCCGACGCACCGCATCGCCGGCCTCGGCCTCGGCCGCACCTTCCAGAACCTGGCGATGTTCCGCACGATGCCGGTGCGGCAGAACGTGATGGTCGGCGCGCACTGCCGCTCGTCGGCCGGCTTCCTGTCGAGCGCGCTGCGGCTGCCGCAGGTGCGCGCCGAGGAGCAGCGCCTGCGCGAACGCGCCGACGCGATCCTGGCCGAGCTGGACCTGATGCGCCACGCCGACCGGCCGGTGGCCGACCTGCCCTTCGGCATCCAGAAGCGGGTGGAGTTCGCGCGCGCGCTCGCCGCCGAGCCGAAGCTGCTGCTGCTCGACGAGCCCGCCGCCGGCCTGAACCACGAGGAGCTGAACGACCTGGCCCGGCTGATCCGCGACGCGCGCGACCGGCTCGGCATCACGGTGCTGCTGGTCGAGCACCACATGAGCCTGGTGATGGGCGTATCCGACCACATCGTCGCGCTGAACTTCGGCCGCAAGATCGCCGAGGGCACGCCGGCGCACATCCAGAACCACCCGGACGTGATCGAGGCCTACCTGGGGGCGCCGGCCCATGGCTAAGCTGCTGGAGGTGGACAAGCTGTGCGCGTCGTACGGCGCGACGCAGGTGCTGTTCGACGTAGCCTTCGCGCTCGAGCCGGGGCACATCACGACGATCCTCGGCGCCAACGGCGCCGGCAAGACGACCACGCTGCGCGCGCTGTGCCAGATGGTCAGGACCAGCGGCAGCATCCGGATCGAGGGCCAGCAGGTCGTCGGCAAGAGCACCGAGAGCGTCGTCCGCCTGGGCGTCGCGCACGTGCCCGACGGCCGCGGCACCTTCACCGGCCTGTCGGTCGAGGAGAACCTGCGCCTCGGGGCCTACGCCCGCGGCAACCGCGCCGAACTGGAGCAGGACATGGAGCGCATGTTCGCGCGCTTCCCGATCCTGAAACAGCGCCGCCACCAGCAGGCGGGCACGCTGTCCGGCGGCGAGCAGCAGATGCTCGCGATCAGCCGCGCGCTGATGCTGCGGCCGAGGCTGCTGCTGCTCGACGAGCCGTCCTTCGGCCTGGCGCCACTGATCGTGGCCGAGATCTTCGCGATCATGCGCACGATCAACAAGGAAGACCGGGTCAGCATGCTGCTGGTCGAGCAGAACGCGAACCTCGCGCTCGACCTGGCCGACTACGCCTACCTGCTCGAGACCGGGCGCGTCGCGCTGTCGGGCCCGGCCGGGCAGATCAAGAACGACGAGTCGGTGCGCAAGGCGTACCTGGGCTACTGAGGCCGAAGCGATGGAAGCCTTCCTGCACCAGGTCTTCGCCGGGCTGGCGAACGGCATCATCTACGGCTCGGTCGCGCTCGCGCTGGTGATGATCTACCAGGCCACGCACCACATCAACTTCGCGCAGGGCGAGATGGCGACCTTCTCGACCTTCGTCGCCTGGTGGCTGCTGCAGAACGGCTGGCCCTACTGGGGCGCGTTCTTCGCCACGATCGCGGTCTCCTTCGTCGGCGGGCTGCTGGTGCAGCGCATCGTGCTGCGGCCGATCGAGAAGGCGCCGGTGATGACGAACGTGATCGTCTTCATCGGCCTGCTGCTGATCTTCAACGCGCTGTCGGGCTGGATCTTCGACCACACGATCAAGAGCTTCGACAGCCCGTTCCCGAAGGACTCGTTCCTCACCACCAAGTTCTTCTCCGCGCACCAGATCGGCTCGGCCGGCGTGCTGATCGTCGTGCTGCTCGCGCTGTTCGCCTTCTTCCGCTTCACGCCGCTCGGGCTGGCGATGCGGGCCGCCGCGCAGAACCCCGATTCGGCGCGGCTGGTGGGCATCCGCGTGTCGTGGATGCTCGGCCTGGGCTGGGGCCTGGCGGCGGCGATCGGCGCGGTCGCCGGCATGATGGTCGCGCCGATCGTCTTCCTCGACCCGAACATGATGGCCGGCATCCTGCTCTACGGCTTCGCCGCGGCGCTGCTCGGCGGCATCGACAACCCCGTCGGCGCGGTGATCGGCGGCTTCATCGTCGGCGTGCTCGAGAACATCCTCGGCGCCTACGTGATCGGCACCGAACTGAAGCTCACCGTCGCGCTGGTGCTGATCGTCGCGACGCTGACGCTGAAACCCGACGGGCTGTTCGGCAAGAAGGTGGTGACGCGGGTATGAGCACGACCACCGACCGCAAGTGGCTTTGGATCGGCGGCCTCGTCGTCGCCGTGGTGCTGCTCGTGCTGCCGTTCCTGTTCAAGAACTACCGCGTGTTCCAGTTCAATCTGGTCATGGTCTACGCGGTCGCGATCCTCGGCCTGAACATCCTGACCGGCTTCAACGGCCAGTTCTCGCTCGGCCACGGCGCGTTCTACGCCTTCGGCGCCTACACCGCGGCGATCCTGATGTCGCTCTACCACGTGCCGTACTGGGCCACGCTGCCGGTCGCGTTCGTGCTGTGCTTCGCCTTCGGCTTCCTGGTCGGCTTCCCGGCGCTGCGGCTGGCCGGGCACTTCCTCGCGCTCGCGACCTTCGCGCTCGCGCTCGCGGTGCCGCAGCTGCTGAAGTACAAGAAGATCGAGGGCCTGACCGGCGGCGTGCAGGGCATCGTGCTCAGCAAGCCCGAACCGCCGATCGGCTTCACGCTCTTCGACCAGCCGCTGTCGGCCGACCGCTGGCTGTACTTCTTCACCCTCTTCGTCGCCGCGCTGATGTTCCTGTTCGCGTGGAACCTGCTGCGCGGCCGCGTCGGCCGCGCGCTGGTGGCGATCCGCGACCACCCGATCGCCGCGACCGCGATGGGCATCAACCTGCCGGTGTTCAAGTCGCTGACCTTCGGCACCTCGGCCGGCTACACCGGGCTGGCCGGTGCGCTCGGCGCGATCGTCGTCGCCTTCGTCTCGCCGGACAGCTTCACGGTCACGCTGTCGATCTTCCTGCTCGTCGGCGTCGTCGTCGGCGGGCTGGCGTCGATCCCGGGCGCGATCTTCGGCGGCATCTTCATCCAGTACGTGCCGAACATCGCCGACTCGATGTCGAAGTCGGCGCCGGCGGCGATCTACGGCGTGCTGCTGATCGGGCTGATGTACCTGCTGCCCACCGGCGTGATGGGCGGGTTGAGGCGCCTGTGGGCGCGGACGCGCGCCGGCACGGCCCGCTGACACGGAACGCGCGGCGCCCATCCCGGTCTCATGAGCCGTCGCCGCGCCTCGAAGGAGCCTGAAACGATGATCTCGAGTTCCTGGACGCCCGGCTCGATCCGCCAGCCGGCGGCTTCGGGTTGACCCCGACGGCCCGGCGCAGCCGCAGGCGTTAGCTTTCCGCCACCCTCAGTTCGAAGGAGTCCCGAACCATGCAGATGAAGTCCCTCACCGTGGCCCTGGCCGGCGCCGCCGCGCTGGCCTTCGGCGGCCAGGCCCTGGCGCAGAAGAAGTACGACCCGGGCGCGAGCGACAAGGAAGTCGTCATCGGCCACATCAACCCGTATTCCGGCCCGGCCTCGGCCTACGGCGCGATCGGCAAGGCGATCGGCGCCTACTTCGACAAGGTCAACGCCGAAGGCGGCGTCAACGGCCGCAAGATCAAGTTCATCAGCGTCGACGACGGCTACAACCCGGCGAAGACGGTCGAGCAGGCGCGCAAGCTGGTCGAGCAGGACGAGGTGCTGCTGCTGTTCCAGCCGCTGGGCACGCCGCCGAACTCGGCGATCCACAAGTACATGAACGACCGCAAGGTGCCGCAGCTGTTCGTCGCCACCGGCGCGACGAAGTGGGGCGACCCGAAGAACTTCCCGTGGACGATGGGCTGGCAGCCGAACTACCAGAGCGAAGCCAAGATCTACGCCGCCCACATCCTCGAGACCAAGCCGAACGCGAAGATCGCGGTGCTCTACCAGAACGACGACTACGGCAAGGACTACCTGAAGGGCTTCGAGGACGGCCTCGGCGACAAGGCCAAGACGATGATCGTCAGCAAGCTCAGCTACGAGGTCACCGATCCGACGGTGGACAGCCAGATGGTCTCGCTGAAGGCCTCGGGGGCCGACACCTTCTTCAACATCACGACGCCCAAGTTCGCAGCGCAGGCGATCAAGAAGGCGGCCGAACTCGGCTGGAAGCCGACGCACTACCTGAACAGCGTGTCGAACGCGGTCGGCGCGGTGATGACCCCGGCGGGGCTCGAGAACGGCGTCGGCCTGATCACCGCCGGCTACATCAAGGACCCGACCGACCCGCAGTTCCAGAAGGGCAAGGAGTACGAAGACTGGGTGGCGTGGATGAAGAAGTACCACGCGCAGGGCGACATGAAGGACAACTTCAACGTCTACGGCTACACCGTCGCGCAGACGCTGGTGCAGGTGCTCAAGCAGGCGGGCGACAACCTGACGCGCGAGAACATCATGAAGCAGGCCGCGAGCCTGGACATGACGCTGCCGATGCTGCTGCCCGGCGTGAACGTCAAGACCGGCCCCGACGACTTCTTCCCGATCGAGCGCGAGCAGCTGATGAAGTTCGACGGCAAGACCTGGCAGCTCTTCGGCAAGGTCTACGGGCGCTGAGCGCCGAGCGGACAACGTCGAGACAGGCGGCACCGGCAACGGTGCCGCCTTTTTCTTCGGCCGCGCGATGACGCCGATCCACGCCGACGCCTCGCTGATCGCCGTCGACAAGCCGGCCGGGCTGCTCGCGGTGCCCGGGCGCGGCGACGACAAGCGGGACTGCCTGTGGACACGGCTGTGCGCGGCCTTTCCCGATGCGCTCGTCGTCCACCGGCTCGACCAGCCGACCTCCGGGCTGATGCTGTTCGCGCGCGGATCCGTCGCGCAGCGCACGCTGAGCCGGGCCTTCGAGACCCGGCAGGTGGACAAGGCCTACGTTGCGGTCGTCGCCGGCCGCCTGGACGAGCCCGAGGGCACGATCGACCTGCCGCTCGCCGCCGACTGGCCGCGGCGCCCCTGCCAGCGCGTCGATCCGGCCGGCAAGCCGGCGCGCACGCACTGGCGTGTGCTCGAGCGCGGCGACGACACGACCCGGCTCGCGC
>JAFLDG010000236.1 GCA_017302495.1 Burkholderiales bacterium | reverse complement strand
CCACGCCGGAGAGCAAGCTCGCGGCGGTGGCCGCCGCGCAGGCCGCCGGCGAGCGCGTCGGCATGGTCGGCGACGGCGTCAACGACGCGCCGGTGCTCGCACGTGCCGACGCGTCGTTCGCGATGGGGCAGGGCGCGCTGGTCGCGCGCGCGCAGGCCGACGTGGTGCTGGCGGCGAACCGGCCGATGGACGTGGTGCACACGGTCGAGGTCGCGCGTCGGTCGATGCGCATCGTGCGTCAGAATCTCGTTTGGGCCGTGGTCTATAACGCGGCCTGCGTGCCGTTGGCGATGGCCGGCTGGTTGCCTCCATGGGCGGCCGGGCTGGGCATGGCGGGCAGTTCGCTGGCCGTGGTGCTGAATGCACTGCGCGCCGCGCGCTGAACGGCAGGCGACGCGCCTATGGACATCCTCTACTTGCTGATCCCGCTGTCCGCCGGTCTGGTGCTGCTGATCCTCGGCGTCTTCGGCTGGGCCTTGCATCGCGGCCAGTTCGAGGATCTCGAGCGCGAGGGCGAGCGCATCCTGCAGGACGACGGGGTCGCGTTTGACGAACGTCAATCGCGCACCGGCAGGCGCCCGCAACAATTCCCTACAAACTGAAAGCCCTTTGCAGGAGCTGCGCATGGCAAACCCGAAGACGACGAGCGGGCCGGTCTATACCGACGAGGCGGTGCGCTGGTTCGCGCTCGCCACGGTGTTGTGGGGCGTGGTCGGCATGCTGGTCGGCGTGATCATCGCGGCCCAGCTCGCCTGGCCCGAGCTGCTGCCGAAGCTGCCTTGGCTCAGCTATGGTCGCCTGCGGCCGCTGCACACGAACGCGGTGATCTTCGCGTTCGGCGGCTGCGCGCTGTTCGCCACCAGCTACCACGTGGTGCAGCGAACCTGCCAGACGCCGCTGTTCCTGCCGGGGCTGGCGAAGCTCACGTTCTGGGGCTGGCAGCTGGTCATCGTGCTCGCGGCGGTCACGCTGCCGCTCGGGATCACCACCAGCAAGGAATACGCCGAGCTCGAGTGGCCGATCGACCTGCTGATCGCGGTGGTCTGGGTGGCCTACGCGATCGTCTTCTTCGGCACGGTGGGCATCCGCAAGGTGCGGCACATCTACGTCGCCAACTGGTTCTTCGGCGCCTTCATCATCGCGGTGGCGCTGCTGCACATCGTCAACAGCGCCGCCATTCCGGTCAGCCTGACGAAGAGCTACTCGGCCTACGCCGGCGTGCAGGACGCGATGGTGCAGTGGTGGTACGGCCACAACGCGGTCGGCTTCTTCCTGACTGCGGGCTTCCTCGGAATGATGTACTACTACATCCCCAAACAGGCCGAGCGCCCGGTGTACAGCTACCGGCTGTCGATCGTGCACTTCTGGGCCCTGATCTTCACCTACATGTGGGCCGGCCCGCACCACCTGCACTACACCGCGCTGCCCGACTGGGCGCAGTCGATCGGCATGATCTTCAGCCTGGTGCTGCTGGCCCCCAGCTGGGGCGGCATGATCAACGGCATCATGACCTTGAGCGGGGCCTGGCACAAGCTGCGCGATGACCCGATCCTGAAGTTCCTGATCGTCAGCCTGTCCTTCTACGGCATGTCGACCTTCGAAGGGCCGATGATGTCGATCAAGACGGTGAACGCGCTCAGCCACTACACCGACTGGACCGTCGGCCACGTGCACAGCGGCGCGCTCGGCTGGGTCGGCCTGATCTCGATGGGTGCGATGTACTACCTGATCCCGAAGCTGTTCGGCCGCAAGGACATGTACAGCGTGCGCGCGATCGAGCTGCACTTCTGGATCGCGACCATCGGCATCGTGCTCTAC
Organism: Burkholderiales bacterium; assembly: GCA_017302495.1. GTDB lineage: Bacteria > Pseudomonadota > Gammaproteobacteria > Burkholderiales > Burkholderiaceae_C > Rubrivivax. The sequence goes on along the minus strand of JAFLDG010000236.1, from coordinate 4,677 downwards.
ATCGCCGCGATGTGGATCGCCGGCGTGATGCAGGGCCTGATGTGGCGCGCGATCAACCCGGACGGCACGCTGGTCTACACCTTCGTCGAGAGCGTGAAGGCGACCTATCCCTTCTACGTGATCCGGCTGCTCGGCGGGCTGCTGTACCTGAGCGGCATGCTGATCATGGCCTGGAACACGATCATGACCGTGCGCGTCGGCCAGGTGACCCCGGCCGCGGTGCCGCCGGTGCGGCCGGCCCACGCCTGATCACGGGTCCACACGGGAACACAAGACCATGGCGCAACACTCCGCCCCGACCGGTCACGAGCGCATCGAGACCAGCAACTTCCTGATGATCGTGCTGATCCTGATCACCGTCGCGGTGGGCGGGATCGTCGAGATCGTGCCGCTGTACTTCCAGCGCGAGACCACCCAGCCGAGCGAGGGCGTCAAGCCCTACACCGCGCTGCAGCTGGCCGGCCGCGACGTCTATGTCCGCGAGGGCTGCTACAACTGCCACTCGCAGATGATCCGGCCGTTCCGCTCCGAGACGCTGCGCTACGGCCCGTACTCGGTGGCCGGCGAATTCGTCTACGACCGTCCGTTCCAGTGGGGCAGCAAGCGCACCGGCCCCGACCTGGCGCGGGTCGGCGGCAAGTACAGCGACGAGTGGCACCGGCTGCACCTGATCGATCCGCGCGCGCTGGTGCCCGAGTCGAACATGCCGGCCTATCCGTGGCTCGAGGCCGCCGCGATCGATCCGGCCGAGCTGGCGCCGAAGATGCGGGCGCTGCGCACGCTCGGCGTGCCCTACAGCGACGACGACATCGCGAAGTCCGCCGAAGCCGTCACCGGCAAGACCGAACTGGAGGCGGTGGTCGCCTACCTTCAGGGCCTCGGCCTGACGCGCAAGTAGGGCCGGCGGCGATGAACGTCAACGACTGGCGGATCGTGGTGACGGTCCTGGGCTTCGTGCTCTTCATCGCGATCTGGGCCTGGGCCTGGAGTGCACGCCGGCGGCGCGCCTTCGACGAGGCCGCGCACTATCCCTTCCTGGACGACGAACGCGCCGCGAAGGCGGACGGAGAACAACGATGAGCGAGATTTTCAGCTACAGCTGGTCGATCTTCGTCGCCCTGGCGACCGTGGTCGGCCTGGTCTGGTGCCTGTGGCTGCTGATCGTGGCCGCGCAGCGCCGCGTGATGGCCGATGACAACACCACCGGCCACGTCTGGGACGAGGACCTGCGCGAGCTGAACAACCCGCTGCCGCGCTGGTGGCTGTGGCTGTTCGTGATCACGGTCGTCTTCGCCGCGATCTATCTGGTCCTGTATCCGGGCCTGGGCGCTTTCGCCGGCACCCTCGGCTGGAGCAGTTCCGGCCAGTACGCGGCCGAGCAGCGCCGCGCGGCCGAGGCGCTGACGCCGGTGTACGCGAAGTACGCGGCGACGCCGGCCGAGCAGCTGGTCAAGGACGGCGCGGCGATGGGCATCGGGGCGCGCCTGTTCGCGAACAACTGTGCCGGCTGCCACGGCGCGAATGCACAGGGCAGCACCGGCTTCCCGAACCTGACCGACGGCGATTGGCTCTACGGCGGCACGCCGGCGACGATCGCCGAGACCATCACCAAGGGCCGCCACGGCGTGATGCCGCCGATGGGGGCCGCGGTCGGCTCGGCCGACGACGTGCGCAACCTGGCCAACTACGTGCTGAGCCTGTCCGGCGCGCCGCACAGCAGCTCGGCGGCCGCGCTCGGCAAGGCCAAGTTCGCCCCCTGCGCCGCCTGCCACGGCCCCGACGGCAAGGGCAACCCGGCGCTCGGTGCGCCGAACCTGACCGACAAGGTCTGGCTGCACGGCTTCGGCGAGCAGACCATCGCGGCCATCGTCACCGGCGGCAAGAGCAACCTGATGCCCGCCTTCGAGGGCCGGCTGACGCCGCAGCAGATCCACCTGCTCGGCGCCTACGTCTGGAGCCTGTCGCAAAAGACCGCGGTCGCGTCGAATTGAGAGCCGCCGACGCATACTGCAGCGCATGAGTTCGTCCGCCGAGACCGCGCGCCCGGCCGCCGCGCCGCCGGCGGCGCGCGACGGCGAGGATGCCGCGGTCGCGGTCGTCTCGCTGTACGCGAAGCAGAAGAAGATCTACCCGCGCGCGGTCAGCGGCTGGTTCGCCGGCTGGCGCTGGGCGCTGGTGTGGGCCACCCAGCTGGTCTTCTACGGGCTGCCGTGGCTGCAGTGGAACGGCCGCCAGGCGGTGCTGTTCGACCTCGGCGCGCGCCGCTTCTACCTGTTCGGCGTCGTGCTCTACCCGCAGGACTTCATCTTCCTGACGGGGCTGCTGATCGTCTCGGCGTACTCGCTGTTCCTGTTCACCGCGGTCGCCGGACGGCTGTGGTGCGGCTACGCCTGCCCGCAGACCGTCTACACCGAGATCTTCATGTGGATCGAGCGCAAGATCCAGGGCGACCGCATCGCCCGGATGAAGCTCGACGAAGCGCCCTGGTCCTTCGACAAGGCCTGGCGGGTCGCGGCCAAGCAGGCGGCCTGGGTCGCCTTCGCGCTGTGGACCGGCTTCACCTTCGTCGGCTACTTCACGCCGATCAAGGTGCTCGCGGCCGAGGTCGCCGGCTTCGGCCTCGGGCCGTGGGAGACGTTCTGGATCCTGTTCTACGGCCTGGCCACCTACGGCAACGCCGGCTTCCTGCGCGAACAGGTGTGCAAGTACATGTGCCCGTACGCCCGCTTCCAGGGCGTGATGTTCGACCGCGACACGCTGATCATCACCTACGACGACGAGCGCGGCGAGCCGCGCGGCTCGCGCCCGCGCAAGGCCGACCGGAAGGCGATCGGCAAGGGCGACTGCATCGACTGCGGGCTGTGCGTGCAGGTCTGCCCGACCGGCATCGACATCCGCAAGGGCCTGCAGTACGAATGCATCGGCTGCGCCGCCTGCATCGACGTCTGCGACGGCGTGATGGACAAGATGGGCTACCCGCGCGGGCTGATCCGCTACGACACCGAGAACGGCCTCGCCCAGCACCTGAGCCGCGGCCAGGAATGGCGGCGCGTGCTGCGCCCGCGCGTCATCGTCTACACGCTGATCCTGCTGCTGCTCGTCGCGGCGCTGGGCGCGGGGCTGGTGCTGCGCAGCCCGATCCGGGTCGACGTGGTGCGCGACCGTGCCTCGCTGGCGCGCATCGTCGACGACGGCTACGTCGAGAACGTCTACCGGCTGCACCTGATGAATGCGAGCGAGGCGCCGCAGCGCTACCGGATCTCGGCCCAGGGCCTGCCGGATCTGGCCGTGCACGGCCAGGTCTCGGCGCAGGCCGCGCCGGCCGAGGCCGTCTGGGTGACCGTCTCGGCCCGCATCCCGCCGCAGGCGGCGGCCTCGGCCGGGCCGGGCGTGCACCCGATCGCCTTCGACGTCGAACAACTGCCGGCGCGCGCCGACGAGCCGCCGGTGCGTGCGACCTCGAAGTCGACCTTCATCGTGCCGCGCTGAACGGCTGCCAGGAGCCGACCCCATGTCCCGACCGAAACCCGACCTTCCCGCGCCGACGCCGCCCTTGCCCTGGTGGCGCATCGGCATGGTCTGGCTCGTGATCGGCGGCCCGCTCGTCGTCGTCGTCGCCGGCCTCGTGACCGCGGTCATCGCCGCGGCCGGCGCCGACGACGTGCTGAGCGACGCCGCGCGCCGCGCCTCGCAGCCCGCGAACGCGGTGCCGGCGCTCGAGGCGCGCAACCACGCGGCGACGCCGAAGCCCTGAGACGACCGGTGAGCGGCACGATGGACGGCATGACGCGCGGGCAACGGGCGCTGAGCGTGTTCTGGGCCGCCTTCCTGATGGCCGGCGTGCTCGAGATGATCGTCTTCGCGCATGTCGACCCCGGATCGCTGCACTGGTTCGGCGGCGATGCGCTGAACCTCGAGCCGCGCGCGGTCTACACGCTGGCCTTCTTCGTGTTCTGGGCGGTGATCTCGGTCGCCTGCGGGCTCGCGCTGCTGCTGTGCAGCCACGCCGACGAGATCAACCGGCGCCGCGCGGCCGGCCGCAGCTGAAGCCGCAGCCGTCGCGGCCGGAGCCTGTTGCGGTGGACGTGGCCCTGTTCGCGAGCGCGCTGCTGCTCGGCCTGGCCGGCGCGCCGCACTGCGCGGCGATGTGCGGGCCGGCCTGCGGCGTGCTGTTGCGCGGCTGTGGCGCGGCCGGGCAGCCTTCCGTGCCGCTGAGCTTCCATCTGGCGCGCATCGCTGGCTACGCTGCGGCCGGGGCGGTGGCGGCGTCGAGCGTCGGTGTGCTCGAGCAGTGGAGCCGGAGTGCGCCGGTGCTGCGGCCGCTGTGGACCCTGCTGCACGCGGCGGCGCTCGGCCTCGGCTTGTGGTTGCTGTGGACCGGCCGGCAGCCGGCCTGGCTCGAGAACCTGGGCCGCGGCGCGGCCCGCGCAGCACCGCTGCCGGCAACCCCGGAGAACGTTTGCATGGACAAGCCCCTGGCAGCTGGCCGGGCCCCGATTCCCGTCGCCCTCGAGGCCGGGCGCGAGTACTACTGGTGCACCTGTGGCAAGTCGCAACGCCAGCCGTTTTGCGACGGCAGTCACAAGGGCTCGGCGCTCGCGCCGCTGGCCTTCAGCGCGCCGGCCGCAGGCGAAAAGTATCTCTGCGCCTGCAAGGCCACCGCGACGCCCCCGTACT
>JAFLDG010000235.1 GCA_017302495.1 Burkholderiales bacterium | reverse complement strand
AAATGAAAGCGGTAAGCAGTGCTGTTGCAGGAGTTTTAAACCTGTAAAATACTTTGGCGCCGCCCTCGGCGGGGGCACGTGGGGCAGTGTGACCACGCCGCGGCGGCGGGGCATCGCCCGAAGGAGCCACGCGGGTCCGCGGCGACGGGCCATGCGCGAGCGAGCCGACTCGGCGCGGTCGTCGAGCTGCGCTTCGACACGAAGCACCGGGCCGACATCGGCACGGCCGGTGCCGACGCGATCGGGACGCCGGAGGACCGGCCCGCCCGCGAGCCGGCGCCTCGACCCTCTCAGGCCGTGGCGACCGGGATCCTGCCGATCCTTGCCTGCCACTCCTTCGGGCCGGTGTCGTGCACGCTGGTGCCGTCGGCGCTGACCGCGACGGTGACCGGCATGTCCTTGACCTCGAACTCGTAGATCGCCTCCATGCCGAGGTCTTCGAAGCCGACGATCTTCGCCGCCTTGATCGCCTTCGCGACCAGGTAGGCCGCGCCGCCGACCGCCATCAGGTACGCCGAGCGGTGCTTGCGGATCGCCTCGATGCCGGCCGGCCCGCGCTCGGCCTTGCCGATCATGCCGATCAGCCCGGTCTGCGCCAGCATCATCTCGGTGAACTTGTCCATCCGCGTCGCCGTCGTCGGACCCGCCGGGCCGACGACTTCGTCGCGCACCGGGTCGACCGGGCCGACGTAGTAGATCACCCGGTTCGTGAAGTCCACCGGCAGCTTCTCGCCTCTCGCGAGCATGTCCTGGATCCGCTTGTGCGCGGCGTCGCGGCCGGTGAGCATGCGCCCGCTGAGCAGCAGCGTCTGCCCCGGTTTCCAGCCCGCGACCTGTTCCTTCGTCAGCGCATCGAGGTCGACCTTCGTGCTCCGGACGTAGTCGGGCTGCCAGTGCACGTCGGGCCACAGGTCCAGGCTCGGCGGTTCGATGTAGGCCGGGCCGCGGCCGTCGAGCACGAAGTGCGCGTGGCGCGTGGCGGCGCAGTTCGGGATCATCGCCACCGGCTTGCTCGCCGCGTGCGTCGGGTACATCGCGATCTTCACGTCGAGCACGGTCGTCAGGCCGCCGAGCCCCTGCGCGCCGATGCCGAGCGCATTGACCTTGTCGCACAGCTCGATGCGCAACTCCTCGACCTTGTCGCGCGGGCCGCGGGCCTTCAGCTCGAACATGTCGATCGGGTCCATCAAGGACTCCTTGGCCATCAGCATCGCCTTCTCGGCGGTGCCGCCGATGCCGATGCCCAGCATGCCCGGCGGGCACCAGCCGGCGCCCATCGTCGGCACGGTCTTCAGCACCCAGTCGACCAGGCTGTCGCTCGGGTTGAGCATGACGAACTTGCTCTTGTTCTCGCTGCCGCCGCCCTTGGCCGCGACCTGCACGTCGACGGTGTTGCCGGGCACCACCGTCATGTGCACCACGGCCGGCGTGTTGTCCTTCGTGTTCCGGCGCTCGAACTGCGGGTCGGCCACGATCGACGCGCGCAGCTTGTTCTCGGGGTTGTGGTAGCCGCGGCGCACGCCTTCGTCGACCGCGTCCTCGATCGAGCCGGTGAAGCCCTCGAAGCGCACGTCCATGCCGATCTTCAGGAACACGTTGACGATGCCGGTGTCCTGACAGATCGGCCGTTTGCCTTCGGCGCACAGCCGGCTGTTGGTCAGGATCTGCGCGATCGCGTCCTTCGCCGCCGGGCTGGCCTCGCCCTCGTAGGCCCGCGCCAGGTGCGCGATGTAATCGGCCGGGTGGTAGTAGCTGATGTACTGCAGCGCAGCGGCGACGGACTCGATCAGGTCGTCTTGGCGGATCGTCGTGGTCATGGCGGCGGCGGAAGGGGAGGGTGACGCGTCGAGTGTAGCGAGCGGGGCCTGCGCTCGGCTGACGCGTCCGCGCCGGCGAAAGGCCGGGGCCGCGGGCGGCCTGCGGCTTGCCCATAGACTGCGCGCCTTGCGCCGATCCGCGGCCGCCACCTCCGGAGCATGCTGCCCGCCATCGTCCTGCTGCCGCTGCTGCTCGGCACCACGCTGACGCTGTGGTGCGGGCGGCGCGAGACGCCCGCGCGCCGCGCCGCCACCGCGGCGATCGCCGGCGCGGTCGCGCTCGCCGCGGTCGGGCTGCTGCTCGCGCAGGCGCCGGCGGTGTTCGCCGGCGAGGCGATCCGCTCGCGCACCGAGTGGGTGCCGGCGATCGGGCTGAATGCCGACTTCCGGCTCGACGGCCTGGCGCTGATGTTCGCGCTGCTGATCTCCGGCATCGGCGTGCTGATCGTGCTCTACGCGGCGTTCTACCTGCACCGCGACGACCCGGCCGGCAAGTTTTTCGCCCAGCTGATGCTGTTCATGGCGGCGATGCTCGGCATCGCACTCGCCGACAACCTGCTGCTGCTGGTCGTGTTCTGGGAGCTGACCAGCGTGTCGTCGTTCCTGCTGATCGGCTACTGGGGCTCGGATCCGGACAAGGGCCATGCGTCGCGCGCCGGCGCGCGCATGGCACTCGCCGTGACCGGCGGCGGCGGGCTGGTGATGCTCGCCGGCGTGATCCTGCTCGGCCGCATCGCCGGCACCTACGAGATCGGCGCGCTGCTGAGCCTCGGGCCGCAGGTGCAGGCCGATCCGCGCTACCCGCTGGTGCTCGGGCTGATCCTCGTCGGCTGCTTCACGAAGAGCGCGCAGCTGCCGTTCCACTTCTGGCTGCCCGACGCGATGGCCGCGCCGACGCCGGTGTCGGCCTACCTGCATTCGGCGACGATGGTCAAGGCGGGGCTGTTCCTGATGATGCGGCTGTACCCGGTGCTCGGCGGCACCGCGCTGTTCGAGGGCGTGGTCGCCACCACCGGCCTGGCGACGATGGTCTTCGCCGCCACGGTGGCGCTGTTCCGGCACGACCTGAAGGCGCTGCTCGCGTATTCGACCGTCAGCCACCTGGGGCTCGTGACCTTCCTGATCGGTCTCGCGTCGCCGATGTCGGCGGTGGTCGCGGTGTTCCACATCCTCAACCACGCGGCGTTCAAGGCGGCGCTGTTCATGAGCGCGGGCATCGTCGACCACGAGACCGGCACCCGCGACATGCGCCGCCTCGGCGGGCTGATGGCGTCGCTGCCGGTCGTCGGCACGCTGGTCATCGTCGCCGCGGCGGCGATGGCCGGCGTGCCGCCGTTCAACGGTTTCATCAGCAAGGAGATGCTGCTCGACGAGGCGCTGCACGCCGAGTCTCGGCTGTGGGGCGGCTTCGGTTGGGCGGTGCCGGTGCTGGCGACGCTCGGCGGGCTGGCGTCGGTGGCGTATTCGATCCGGCTGGTGCACGACGTGTTCTTCAACGGCCCGGCGCACGACCTGCCGGTCGCGCATCCGCACGAGCCGCCGTGGGGCATGAAGGCGCCGGTGCTGCTGCTCGTGGCGGTGTGCATCGCGGTCGGGCTGGCGCCGATGGTGATCGCCGGGCCGATGGTCAGGCTCGCCGCCTCGGCGGTGCTCGGTGCGCCGGCACCGGCGTTTTCGCTCGCGCTGTGGCACGGCGTCAACGCCCCGCTGCTGATGAGCCTGGTCGCGACCTTCGGCGGGCTGGCCCTGTACGCCGGCCTGATGCGGGGCAAGCGGCTGCACCGCCACGAGCCCGGCGCGATCCGCGGCAACGCCGCCTTCCACTGGGCGAACGACCGGATCTTCGGAATTGCCGGCCGCGTGACCGCGGCGCTCGAGAACGGCTCGCTGCAGCGCTACGCCGCTTGGATGGTGGCCTTCGCGATCGTGCTCGCGGCGTGGCCGTTCGTGATCGGGGCGGTGCCGGGCGCCGGCACGCGCGCGCTGCTGCCGGCCACGCCGCTGGCGCTGGTGCTGTGGGCGGTGCTGGTCGCGACCTGCGCCGCGCTCGTGACCGGCCACCACCGGCGCTTTCGCGCCGTGGTGCTGGCCGGCGTGATCGGGCTGCTGACCGCGCTGACCTTTCTCGCCTTTTCCGCGCCCGACCTGGCGCTGACCCAGCTGTCGGTCGAGGTGGTGTCGACCGTGCTGCTGCTGATGGGGTTGGCGCTGCTGCCGCAGACCACGCCGCGCGAGTCGTCGCCGGCGCGCAAGCTGCGCGATGCGGCGCTCGCGCTGGCGGGCGGCGCGGGCCTGGCCTGGCTCGCCTGGGTCGTGCTGACGCGCGACCACGATTCGATCGCCTGGTACTTCCTGCAGAACTCCGCGCCGCTCGGCGGCGGCACGAACGCGGTGAACGTGATCCTGGTCGACTTCCGCGGCTACGACACCTTCGGCGAGATCACCGTGCTCGGCATCGCCGGCGTCGGCGTGCTCGCGCTGCTCGACGGCCTGCGCGCGCGCCGCCCGGCCGCCGACCCCGAGGGCCGGCCGTGGACCTACGCGCGCGTGCCGCTGATGCTGCGCCAGGCCGCGAAGCTGATCCTGCCGCTGGCGCTGGTGGTGTCGGCGTACATCTTCTGGCGCGGCCACAACCTGCCCGGCGGCGGCTTCATCGCCGGGCTGGTGACCGCGGTCGCGCTGGTGCTGCAGTACATGGCGCTCGGCCAGTCGCATGCCGATTCGCTGCTGCACGCGCACGGCGGGCGGCGCTACGTGGCCTGGATCGGCGCCGGGCTGGGCATCGCGGCGCTGACCGGCATCGGCTCGTTCGCCTTCAGCCATCCGTTCCTGACCAGCGCGTCGGGCCACCCGAACGTACCGGTGCTCGGCGAGCTGCCGCTCGCGACCGCGGCGCTGTTCGACCTCGGCGTCTACGTCACCGTCGTCGGCGCGACGATGCTGACGCTGTCGGTGCTCGGCGCGGCGAGCAAGGAAGGGCGGCGCGAGGAAGCGAGGCCGGCCGCATGACGGTCTCGCTCGAGTTTCTCGTCGCCAGCGGCATCGGCGTCGTCACCGCTTCCGGCCTCTGGCTGCTGCTGCGCGGGCGCAGCTACCCGGTCGTGCTCGGGCTGTCGCTGCTCGGCTACGCGGTCAACGTCTTCATCTTCGTGATGGGCCGGCTGTGGCTGAACGCCGCGCCGATCGTCGCCGGCGGCCCGGCGGTCGCGGATCCGCTGCCGCAGGCGCTGGTGCTGACGGCGATCGTGATCGGCTTCGCGACCACCGGCTTCGTCATCGAGCTGGCGCTGCGCAGCCGGCACGAGAGCGGCACCGACCAGGTCGACGGGCACATCGACGGGGACGGGCGATGACGCTTGCCGAGCACTTGCCGATCGTGCCGGTGATCCTGCCGGCGCTGACCGCGGTCGTGCTGCTGCTGCTCGGCGACGGCCCGGGCAAGCGGCCGCTGGCGCGGCGCGTCGCGCTCGTATCGGTCGCGCTCGGCCTGCTCGCCGCCTGGCGGCTGGCCGAGATCGCCGCCGGCGGCACGCTCACCGTCTACCGCCTCGGCGCCTGGCCGGCGCCGTTCGGCATCGTGCTGGTGATCGATCGCCTGTCGGCGCTGATGCTGCTGCTCACCAGCTGCGTCGCGCTGCCGGTGCTGTGGTACGCCTGCGGCGGCTGGGACTCGCACGGCCGGCACTTCCACGCGCTGTTCCAGTTCCAGCTGATGGGGCTCGCCGGCGCCTTCGCCACCGGCGACATCTTCAACCTGTTCGTCTTCTTCGAGGTGCTGCTGATCGCGAGCTACGTGCTGCTGGCGCACGGCCTGGGTCGCGAGCGGCTGCGGGTCGGGCTGCAGTACGTGGTGCTGAACCTCACCGCGTCGGCGCTGTTCCTGATCGGCGTCGCGCTGCTGTACGCGTTCGCCGGCACGCTGAACCTGGCCGAACTCGCGCTGCGCGTGCCGCGGCTCGTCGCCGCCGGCGGCGGCGAGGGCACGGTGCTGCAGGCCGCGGGCTTGATCCTGCTCGTCGTCTTCGGCTTCAAGGCGGCGATGGTGCCGCTGGCGATGTGGCTGCCGGCGACCTACGCCGCGGCCTGCGCGCCGGTGGCCGCGCTCTTTGCGATCATGACCAAGGTCGGCGTCTACGCGATCCTGCGCGTGCAGGGCGTGGTCTTCGGCGCCGGCGCGCTGCCGGACCTGCTGCTGCCGCTCGGGCTGGCGACGAGCGTGCTCGGCGTGTTCGGCGCGCTCGCCGCGCACACGCTGCCGCGGCTGATTGCCTGGCTGACGGTGGCCTCGGTCGGCACGATCCTCGCCGCGCTCGGGCTGTTCGACCCGGCCGCCTGGGGCGCCGGGCTGTACTACCTGCTGAACTCGACGCTGGTGATCGCCGGGCTGTTCCTGCTCGCCGAGCTGGTCGCGGCGCAGCGCGGGCCGATGGCCGACCGGCTCGAGCCGTGCAGCCCGGTCGCGCAGCCGGCATTGCTCGGGCTGATGATGCTGCTCGCCGCGGCGAGCACCGCCGGGCTGCCGCCGCTGCCGGGCTTCATCGGCAAGCTGATGCTGCTCGAAGCCGCGCTCGCGCATCCGCTCGCCGCCACGGTCTGGGCGGTCGTGCTCGGCGTAGGCTTCCTCACGCTGATCGGCCTGGCGCGTGCCGGCAGCGTGCTGTTCTGGGCGGTGCGGCCCGACGTGCCGGGTGCCTCCGCCGGCGCGGCGCCGCGGCACGGCCGACAGC
>JAFLDG010000234.1 GCA_017302495.1 Burkholderiales bacterium | reverse complement strand
CCGTCGATCGCCCACTCGACCGGACTGAACTGGATGTCCTGCCACGCCGGCAGCACCCGCCACAGCCCGCCGAGGCGCGGCCCGGCTTCGAGCACGAGCGCGTCCAGGCCGGCCGCGCGCGCGTAGTGCAGGTGGATCAGCCCGGCGATGCCGGCGCCGACGATGGCGAGGTCGATGGGGCGGGCGTCGGACATGGGGGGCAGGCGGCGCGATGCGGGTGGGGCAGCCATGCTCGCCCGCCGGCCGGTACGCGGTCAATCGGCAGCGGCGGCAAGGCGCGCGCGGCTACGCCCGGCCGAACCAGCCGCGCGCCCGGCGGGCGATCGAGCCCAGCCGCAGCAGCGCCGCGAGGCTCAGGCCGACCACGACGACGATCACGCCGAGATGGTGGCTGCCGCCGTCGGTCGCCCCTTGCGCGACGTAGGTGCAGGTGCGCCCCAGGTCGAACGGCAGCAGCGCGGCGGGCCAGGCCTCGGGCATGCGGCCCTGGCCCTCGCCGCCGCAGTGGCGCAGCAGCAGCCCTGCGAACGGCAGCAGCGCGAGCCAGGCCACCGCGAGCGCGTCGCGCAAGCCGGCGGAGCGCCAGAGGGCCCGCAGCCCGACGATCCGACCCTCGTAGCCGGCCGGCGGCGGGCCGGCTTCGAGCCCGCGCAAGCGCAGGCCCCAGCGGCGCAGCGCAAGCCCGATCGGCACCAGCGCCACGACCTCCAACGCCGCCCAGACCGATTCGCGCACCGGGTGGGCATGGAACTGGGCGTAGAACGGCCGCGAGTACTCGTCTTCGAACGCGGCCGCCCACTCGGGCATCACGCCTTGGCCCACGAGGACCGCGGTTCCCAGCACGGCAGCCGTCACGCCGAGAAACGCGCACAGGCCCAGCACGAACACGCCGAGCGACTGCAGGGCCCGGCCGGTCGTGCGCCGGTGCCAGGCCACGTAGGCGGTCTGCGCGCTCATCTCGTCGTCGCTCGGACGTCGGCCGCGCCACTGGAAGCGGCGGTGCGTGCGCGAGCCCGAGCGCAGCACCTGCAACGATGCCCACCCCAGCCCGGCGCAGCCCACCGCGACCAGCGCCAGCCCGACCAAGGTCTCGGCGCCGACCTCGTCTTCCTCGGCCATCGCGAGGCCGATGGCGATCGCCAGCGCCACCGTGGCCGCCAGCGCGATGCCCAGCCCGCCGGCCGCTTTCGCGACCCAGCCGTAGAGCATCGCCTGCGTGCGCCGGGTGGCCAGGATCGGCTCGACCAGCGCATCGTGGCCCAGCTCGTAGTACAGGTTGTCGGAGCGCCGGTCGGTGCGCAGCAGCCGGCTGTCCACCAGCTCCTGCAGCGCCCGTTCCGACAGCCGCAGCTGCTTGCGGATCTCCAGCGCCTCGAGGCTCAGCCGCCGGCCTTCGGGGCTGATCAGGTACTCCTCGCACAGCCGGCGCGCGGGCGCACGCATCCGCGGCTCGGACACCGCTTCGATCGCCCGCGTGTAGAACTGCGCCAGCGTCGCCGCCAGCGCCGGCTCGCCGCCGAAGTCGGCCATCGTGAACGGCCGCGGCGCGGCGCCGGCCGTGCGCCGGGCCATCGTCTCCTCGACCCGCTGGCAGATCAGCTGCAGGTGGAACGGCTCGACCTGCCCGCGGCCCCCTTTGCCGCCCTGGCGGCCGAGGTGGTCGAGCACCGCGTCGATGAATGCCGGGTCGAGCGCGAACGGCGCCAGCGCCAGCGCGGGGTCGGTCACCGCGGCCGGCCCCTGCATCGCCTGCACCGCATCGTCCCGGCCGAGCGGCGTGAGCCGGAAGCGGTGGTCCATGATCTGCGGGATCCGGTCGGCGGCATCGTCGAGCATGCCGAGGAACTCCTCGCGCAGCGACAGCACGACGTGCAGCGCGGGCGGGGCATCGCTCATCGGCGGGGCGTCGGGCGGCAGCGCCGGTGCGACGCCGCGCACCAGCGGCGCCAGCTCGGCCAGCAGCGCGTCGCGCTCGGCCGGCGCCTGCAGCGTGAACAGCTCCTCGAACTGGTCCAGCACCAGCACCGGCGTCAGCAGCGCATCGCCGCGCCAGAACTCCACCGTCTTGAAGAAGGTCCACAGCGAGCCGGCGTGGCCTTCGACGTACTCGACGCCCTGGCGCTCGGCCTCGGCCCGCACGCCGGCGCGGATCGCGGCCACCGGCCCGGCGCGCAGGTCGTTGACACGCAGCAGCAGCGGCTGGCAGCCGGCCTCGCGCAGCCGCGGCGCGACGCCGGCGTTGAGCAGCGAGGACTTGCCCATGCCCGACTTCGCATAGACCACCACCAGCCGGTTGGCGAGCACCTGGTCGGTCAGCGTCTTCGCGGCGGCGTCGCGGCCGAAGAAGGTCAGCCGCGAGACGCGGTCGTCGCCGAACGGCTGCGCGCCGCGGTAACGCGTGCGGGGCGGGGCGCTGCGGTCGTCGGCCATGTCAACGCTGCCGGCGCTGCATCTCGCGCGCCATCGTCGACACCAGCTTCGCGACGTCGGCGTCGAAGCTGTCGTCGCGCAGCGGCAGCTGCTGGTACTCGGCCAGCTCGCGCACCTCGGCCAGCTCGCCCGCGGGCCGCGTCGCCAGCGGGATCAGGAAGCTGCCGCGCACGTTCAGCGCGCGCCGCCGCGCCAGGGCCAGCTCCTTGTTCACGTAGCTGTCGGTCTTGCGCGCGAAGGTCGGCGTGTACAGCACGAGCGTGAAGTCGGTGCCCTGCAGCTCGGTCTCGATGTGCAGGTCCCAGTCCTCGCCGCCGACGAGCGCCTCGCGGTCCATCCACGGATCGAAGTGCGCCGCCTGCAGCGCCTGGTGCAGCCGCGCCGCGAGCTCGTGGTCCTCGCGCGCGTAGCTGACGAACACGCGGGCACGGCGCCCGGCCGGCACGCTCTCGCCGATGTAGCCGCCTTCGGCGGCGAAGCGCTCGCCCAGCCCGCGCAGGAAGCTCTCGATGTCGCTGTCCTCGACCTCGATGCGCGTGCCGCGCTGGTAGAACAGGATCGTGTCCTCGCGCTCGCCCTCGGCCAGCGCGCGCAGCGGCTCGGCGGCGATCGCGTTGCCGCCGGCGCCGACCGCCAGCGAGCGCAGGATGACCTTGAGCAGCACCCGCAGATGCCAATGGCGGATGCCGAAGCCGACGAACAGGAAGCTCTGCCCGGGCTTCTTCAGTTCGCGCAGCAGGCTGTTCGGCAGCGGCGGGTTCTCCGCCACGATCGCGATCAGAAAGTCGAGCACGTCGTTCTCGCTGAGCACCAGCGACGCCGGCTCGACGGCGCGGCCGAACAGGTGGTACAGCAGCGGCGCCTGCGGCACGCCGGGCAGCGCGAACTCCGGGTTCTCGCGGCGGTCGCCGCGCAGGTGGTAACGCTGCGCGAGCGGCGCCTTGCCGGCGGCCTGCAGTGCGCGCAGCAGCAGGTCGTCCTGCGTCGTCGTCAGCACCAGCGGGAACGGCAGCGCCGCCAGCATCTCGTGCACCGGCGACGGCGCGCACGACGCGTCGCGGTAGAAGCGTGCAGCTTCGGCCCGCAGCGCACTGGCGCCGAAGCCTTCGCTGTCTTCGTACTGCTGGGCCAGCGCGGCCAGCGTGTGGCCGACCGGTCGCCGGCCGTCCTCGGCCAGCTCGCCGGCGAGCGCGGCCGCGAGCGCGTCGACCACGGTGCCGGATGCCGCCGCGGGGCCGGACCAGGCCGCCGGCACCTCGGGGCCGAGCACGAGCACGCACTGGCCGCGGCGCACCGCGGCCACCAGGCTGTTCCAGTGTCTCTCCTTCACGCGCGGCCGCTCCTCCGGGCGGCGATGCTGACCGAATTCGCCGGGGCGGGCAATTCGGCCCGGCCGGCGGCAGGCGCCGGCACCCCCGGGGCGTGGCGCCGGCGCTACTGCAGCACGCCGGCGTGCATGTCGGCGCGCGACAGCAGCCGGATCGGCACCGGCGCGGCGCGCCAGATCCGCGCCGCGTACTCGGCGACCGCGCGGTCCGACGAGAAGCGGCCCGAGCGCGCGCTGTTCAGGATCGACATCCGCGTCCAGCGCTCGGCGTCGAGGTAGGCGTCGTTCACGCGCTGCTGGCAGTCGACGTACGAATCGAAGTCGGCGAACAGCAGGTACGGGTCGTGGTGGATCAGGCCGTCGAGCAGCGGCCGGAACAGCTGCGGGTCGCCGCGGCCGAAACGGCCGCTGCCGATCAGCTCGACCGCGCCGCGCAACCGCTCGTTGCGCGCCAGCCATTCCTGCGGCCGGTAGCCGCGAGCCCACAGCGCCTCGACCTCGTCGACGCTCAGGCCGAAGAGGAAGAAGTTGTCCGCGCCGACGGCGTCGCGGATCTCGACGTTCGCGCCGTCGAGCGTGCCGACGGTGAGCGCGCCGTTCATCGCGAACTTCATGTTGCCGGTGCCGGAGGCTTCCTTGCCGGCGGTGGAGATCTGCTCCGACACCTCGGCCGCCGGATACACGTCCTGGCCGATGCCGACATTGAAGTTCGGCAGGAAGACGACCTTGATCAAGCCGCGCACCGCCGGGTCGGCGTTGACCACCTCGGCCACCGAGTGGATCAGCTTGATGATCAGCTTGGCCGCGTGGTAAGCCGGTGCGGCCTTGCCGCCGAAGACGAAGGTGCGCGGCGCGATCTCCAGTCCGGGGTCGGCGCACAGCCGCCGGTACAGGTCGACGACGTGCAGCACCGCCAGGTGCTGGCGCTTGTACTCGTGCAGCCGCTTGACCTGGATGTCGAAGATCGAGTCCGGGTCCGCCGCGACGCCGGTGGCGCTCAGCAGCCGCGCGGCGAGCACGCGCTTGTTCTCGCGCTTGATCTCGCGCCAGCGCGCGCGGAAGGCCGCGTCGTCGGCCAGCGGCTCGAGCCGGCGCAGCTGCTCCAGGTCCTTCAGCCAGCCGTCGCCGATCGCTTCGGTGATCAGCGCGCTCAGCCGGGGGTTCGACAGCGCGACGAAGCGGCGCGGGGTGACGCCGTTGGTCACGTTCGTGAACTTCGCGGGCCACAGCGCGTGGAAGTCGCGCAGCACGTCGCGCTCGAGCAGCCGGGAGTGCAGCGCGGCGACGCCGTTGATCGTGTGGCTGCCGACGCAGGCCAGGTGCGCCATGCGCACGTGGCGCTCGCCGTGCTCGTCGATCAGCGACAGCCGCGCCGCGAGCGCCTCGTCGCCGGGGAACGCGGCGCGCACCTGCGCGAGGAAGGCGCCGTTGATGCGGAAGATGATCTCCAGGTGGCGCGGCAGCACGCGCTGGAACAGCGGCATCGGCCAGCGCTCGAGCGCCTCGGGCAGCAGCGTGTGGTTGGTGTAGCCGAAGCTGCGGCGCGTGATCTCCCAGGCCGGCAGCCACTCCATCCGGTGCTCGTCGACCAGCAGCCGCATCAGCTCGGCCACCGCGACCGCCGGATGGGTGTCGTTCAGCTGGATCGCGAACTTCTCGTGGAAGCGCTCGAGCGGCAGCCGCTGCGTGCGCATGATGCGCAGCATGTCCTGCAGCGCGCAGGAGACGAAGAAGAACTGCTGCTCGAGCCGCAGCGTCTTGCCCTGGATCGTCTCGTCGTTCGGGTACAGGATCTTGGTGACGTTCTCGGAGACGGTCTTGCGGTTGACGGCACCGAAGTAGTCGCCGCGGTTGAAGCAGTCGAGGTCGAAGGCCTCGGGCGCCTCGGCGCGGAACAGGCGCAGCGTGTTCGCGGTGTTCGTGCGGTAGCCGAGGATCGGCGTGTCGTACGGGATGCCGTGCACGACCCGGCCGCCGACCCAGCGCACGTGCTCGCGCCCGTCGGCGTCGGTCCAGCGCTCGGTATGGCCGCCCAGGCGCACCTCGACCGTCCACTCCGGCCGCATCAGCTCCCACGGGTTGGCGTTGGCCAGCCAGCGGTCGGTCTTCTCGACCTGCCAGCCGTCCTCGATCGCCTGGTGGAAGATGCCGTGCTCGTAGCGGATGCCGTAGCCGAGCGCGGGCAGGCCGAGCGTGGCCATCGAGTCGATGTAGCAGGCGGCCAGGCGGCCGAGGCCGCCGTTGCCGAGCCCGGGCTCGACCTCGGCGCCGAGCATCTCGTCCAGGTCCAGGCCGAGTTCGGTCATCGCTTCGCGCACGACCGGCAGGATGCCGAGGTTGATCAGGTTGTTGCCGAGGTGCGGCCCCATCAGGAATTCGGCCGACAGGTAGGCGATCGTGCGCGCGCCCTGGGCGGTGTAGGCCGCGGCGGTGCTGATCCAGCGCTGCAGCATGCGGTCGCGCACCATGTACGACAGCGCGAGCTGGTAGTCGGCGTCGCTCGCCAGCGCCGGGAACTTGCCCTGCACGTAGTACAGGCTGTCGAGGAAGGCACGTTTCAGCGCTTCCTTGTCCAGGCTGGTGCGGTCGTCTTCGGACGGGTGCGACGCGTTGACCGTGACGGGGCGGGTGTCCATGGGTTTCGGTGCCTTGCGGGCCGGGCGCCGCAAGAAACGAGCCCGGCGCCGCGGCGCGCCGGCCGAAGGCGGCTCCCCGACGCTCGGGCGGACGATTGTCGCGCGCGTGCGGCAGCCGCATCGCTGCGCCGCGGCGGCGGGCGGGGCCGCTACCCGCCTGCCCCGGTCAGGTGCTGCCGCAGGCGCTCGAAGTCCTGCT
>JAFLDG010000233.1 GCA_017302495.1 Burkholderiales bacterium | reverse complement strand
CCGCGGCGAGCCCGCCGCGCCCGGCCCGGGCGCGATGCCCATCCGCGACCCGCCGTCACTGCGTCGTCACGCGCAGCCCCCAGCGGTTCAGCTTGCCCTCGTCGATCGCCTCGGCGTCGACGATGCGCAGCCGCCAGCCGCCGGCCGCCGCCTTGCCGCGCAACGTCGCCAGCGCCGGCAGCGACGCGGCCGTCCAGCGCACGACGAGATTGTCGGCCGACCCGCCGCTGCGCTCGTGCAGCGTCACGCTCGTACCGTCGGGCGCGACGAGCGCGACGCGCAGGTCGCCGATGTAGGTGTGCGTGATGTCCAGCGAGACCTCGATGTCGGCGATGGCGCCGGCGACGGCCAGCTGCAGCGTGCGCTCGATCCCGGCCGGCTGGTTGTCCGGGATGCGCAGGCCGGGCGCCTCGGCCACCTCGGCGCTGCCGCCGGCGCGAGGGGTGATCTCGATCTCCCAGGCGTCGAGCGTGCCGGTGTCGACCGCGGCGAGGTCCTGCACCGCGAGCGCCCAGCGGCCGCGCAGCGGCTGGCCGGCGAGCGCGGCCAGGCCTGGTGTCGTCGTGAGCGTGTAGTCGCGGTGCAGGTTGTCGGCACCGCCGCCGGCGCGGTCGTGCAGCACGACCTGCGCGCCCGAAGGCGCGACGAGCACGAGGCGCAGGTCGCCGATGTAGCTGTGGGTGATGCGCACGCCGACGCGCAGCGATGCGATCGCGGCGTCCTCGGCGAATTCGAGCTCGCTGCGGATGCCGGCGGGCTGGTTGTCGGGGATCGGCAGCGCCGGGGTCACGCTGCGCTTCAGCGTCGTCCCGGCGGTGGCGCCGCCGGCGCGGCGCCGGGCCTCGGTGACGGCCTTGAACACGTTCACGCGGCCGAAGCCGAACCACGGCGAATGGCCGGCCGCGTCGTAGCTGCCGAAGCGGTTGCCGAGCTGCGGGTCGGCGCCGCCGTCGACGATCTTGTCCGCGGTCGACTCGAGGATCTGCCGCACCTCGGCCGCGGTCAGCGCCGGGTTCGCCGCGATCACGAGCGCGGCCGCGCCGGCCACCGCCGGGGTCGCGCTCGACGTGCCGCCGAAGGTGCGCGTGTAGTCGTTCGACGAATAGCCGCTCGGCCCGACGCGGTCGGTGGTGACGATGCCGCGGCCGGTGACCGGCGTGGTGACCCGCGGGTAGGTCGCCGGGCCGACGTTGTTGCTCGGCGCACAGACCGAGATCTGCGCGCCCCAGTTGCTGTAGGCCGACTTGGTGGCGGTGCTGCTCGAGGCGGCGACCGCCATCACGTCGGGATGGGTCGCGAAGCCGTTCAGCCAGCGCGTCGGCCCGCTCGGCGTGTTGTTCGGCCAGCCGCTCTCGACGACGGTGCCGTCGACCGGGCGGTTCTCGTTGCCGGCGGCGAAGACGAGCACGCAGCCCTTGCCGCCGCGCCCCTGGCGCGCGGCGCGCGCGAGCGCGGCGCGCATGCGCAGGCTGAGCGCGAACACGCGCGCCGCCGCCGACCAGCTGCACGACAGCACCGCCGCATCGTGGTCCACCACCCAGTCCGCGAGGTCCTCGATCGCCTCGTCGTCGATGAAGCCGCTGGTGCGGATCGGCATCAGCGCGCAGCCCGGCGCGACGCCGACGACGCCGGTGCCGTTCTCCTCGGCGACGGCGACACCGCAGCAGGCGGTGCCGTGGTTGTCGTCGGCGAGCTCGGGCAGCGGCTCGAAGTCCTGGCCGCCGAAGTCGCGCGCGAAGACGATCTTGCCGGTGCCCTGGAAGTCGGCGTGGCGCGTGTCGCACGAGTCGTCGGCGACGGCGACGATCACGCCGCGGTCGCCGCGCGTGAGGTCCCAGGCCCGTTCGACGTCCATGTGGGCCGCAGTCGACAGCAGCGGCCCGCCGGTATTGAACAGGTGCCACTGCTCGGCGTAGAGCGTGTCGGCCGGGCGGTAGGCGGCCTTGCTCGCGACCGCGAGGTTCGGCTCGCTCGCGAGCACGCCCGGCTCGAGCGCGATCCGGTTCGCGATCTTGATCGGGTTCTCGCGCGCGCCGGCGCCGACGCGGAACACGTAGCAGCGCTCGACGCCGGCCACCGGCTTGATCAGTTCGAGCCCGTGCGCGGCGGCGATGGCCTCGATGCGCGCGTCGGGCACGCTGCCGTCGAACTGCACGGTGAGCTGGTCGGTCAGGTACAGCGGCGTCTGCGGCTCGTCGGCCGCGCTGTAGACGTGCGACGCGAACACCGCCTCGCCGCCGCCGCGCACCCGCGCCATCACCGCGTCGCGGTCCTGGCTGTCGACGCTGAACTCGTCGAGGTCGAGCCGGCGCAGCCGCCGCCGGTGCGCGGTGTCGTAGCCGTGTTCGACGCGCTCGGACGGCACGCCGCGCTTCATGCGCACCGTGAAGCGGTCGGGCGCCTCGACGATCGCGATCTTGCGGCCGTCGCGCCAGAAGTAACCCGAAACATCGTTGCTGTCGCCAGGCATCATGCCCTCCCCGGCCACCCGGGCGGGCGGCTCAAGCGCGAGCTTGTAGACGCAACGGGCCGCGGCGCCATCCCCAACTGTTGGGACGCGCGCCGAGGCCGGGATGGCGAGTCCACGATGGCCACGAACTGGCGGTCCACTTGCGGCCCTGAGCTGTCCTTCGTCGCTGTGACGAAAGCAGCCGCTGCGGCGCTTCAACGCGGCGCACGGGGCCGCCGACGGGGTGGCCAACTCCGTTCAGCCCAATTCTCATTCACTCCGTTGGCCACCCCGCCGTCGGCCCGTTCAGCGGTGCGCCCACGCCGCTCCTGTCCGTTCGGGTGAAGCGTCTTGTCGGTGGTGACGGAGCGCGCAGGTGGTGCCGGCAAAGCCGAGCAGGGGGCGGCCGACGGAGTGAAAGCGCGCAGCGCTTCGGCGAAGGCTCATATCGCGCAGCGATGTGACGCCGGAGCCAATGAGAATTTGGCTGAACGGAGTCGGCTGCCCCCTCCTCGCCTTTGCCTCTCGGTCGCAACAGCGGCGAAACGGGAACAGCAGACCTTCCGAACAGCCGCAAAGGGCCGGGAGCGAACCTTCGGACAGGTGCGCCCGAACGCGATCCCGCGCCCAGCCTTGGGCGCTCAGCCGGTATTGCGCAGCCCGGCCGCGATGCCGTTGATCGACAGGTGGATGCCGCGGCGCACGCGCTCGGCGGTGGCCTCGTCGGCTTCCTTGCGGCGGCTCAGCTGGCGGTGCCGGCGCATCAGCTCGACCTGCAGGTGGTTCAGCGGATCGAGGTACGGGAAGCGGTGCTCGATCGAGCGCGCGAGCGACGGGTTCGACTGCAGCCGCGTCTTCTCGCCGGTGATCTGCGCGAGCGCGTCGTTCGCGCGCTGCCACTCGGCGCGGATCAGGCCGAAGATGCGCCTGGCCGTGCGTTTGTCCTCCACCAGCTCGGCATACCGTTCGGCGATCGCGAGGTCGCTCTTCGCGAGCACCATGTCCAGGTTCGACAGCAGGGTGCGGAAGAACGGCCACTGCCGGTGCATGCGCTGCAGCAGCGCGAGCCGCCCGGCGCGTGTCTTCGGATCGGCGAGAAAGGCTTCGATCGCGGAGCCGAAGCCGCACCAGCCGGGCAGCGCCATCCGGCACTGGCCCCAGCTGAAGCTCCACGGGATCGCGCGCAGGTCCTCGATCGCGCGCGTGGCCTTGCGCGACGCGGGGCGCGAGCCGATGTTCAGCTCGGCGATCTCGCGGATCGGGGTCGCGGCGAAGAAGTAGTCGACGAAGCCCGGCGTCTCGTACACCAGCTGGCGGTAGGCGGCGAAGCTCGCCCGGCTGATCTGGTCGGCCGCTTCGAGGAAGGCGCGCGGCGCGCTCTTCGTCGGGTGCAGCAGCGTCGCCTCGAGCGTGGCCACCACCAGCGTCTCGAGGTTGCGCCGGCCGATCTCGGGGTTCGCGTACTTCGAGCCGATGACCTCGCCCTGCTCGGTCAGCCGGATCTGGCCGTTCACCGTGCCCGGCGGCTGCGCCAGGATCGCCTGGTAGCTGGGGCCCCCGCCGCGGCCGACGGTGCCGCCGCGGCCGTGGAACAGCCGCAGCGTCAGCCCGTGCTGCGCGCGCAGCGGGTCGAAGAACTCGACCAGCGCGGTTTCGGCGCGGTACAGCTCCCAGTTGCTGGTGAAGGAGCCGCCGTCCTTGTTGCTGTCGCTGTAGCCGAGCATCACGTCCTGCTCGGCGCCGCCGCGCAGGATCATCGGCAGCACGCCGGGCAGCGCGTAGAACTCGCGCATGATGCGCGGCGCCTGGCGCAGGTCCTCGATGGTTTCGAACAGCGGCACCACGATCAGCTCGGCATGCGCATCGGCGTCGAGTGTGCCGTGCAGCAGGCCGCACTCCTTGCACAGCAGCAGCACCTCGAGCAGGTCGCTGGCGTCCTCGGTGTGGCTGATGATGTAGTGGCGCAGCGCCTCGGGGCCGTAGCGCCGGCGCATCTCGGCCGCGGTCTCGAACACCGCCAGCTCGCGCTGCAGCAGCGGCGAGTAGGCGGCGTCGCGCACGCGCAGCGGGCGCGCGTCGTTCAGCAGCTCGAGCAGGCGCACGCGCCGCTCGATTTCGTCGAGCGCGCGGTAGTCGGCGTCGATGCGCGCGGTCCGCAGCAGGTCGGCGATCACCGCTTCGTGCTGGTCGGAGCTCTGGCGCAGGTCCACCGTCGCGAGGTGGAAGCCGAAGACCTGCAGCGCGCGCTGCAGCGGCGCCAGCCGCGGTCCGATCAGCGCCGCGGCATGGTGCTTGCGCAGCGAAGCCTCGATCACCGCCAGGTCGGCGCCGAACTCGGCCGCGGACGGGTACGGGTTCTGCGGCGCCACCGCGTGGCGCAGCGCCTCGGTGCCGGTCAGCGCGTGCAGCGTCGCCGCCAGCCGCGCGTAGATGCCGATCAGCGCGCGCCGGTACGGCTCGTCGGCGCGGTGTTCGCTGGTGTCGGGCGAGGCGTCGGCCAGCGCGAGCAGCTCGGCGCTCGGCGGCGCGAGCATCGCCGACATCGACAGCTCGGCGCCGAGCTGGTGGACCTCGGTCAGGTAGTGGCGCAGCGCGACCTCGGCCTGCCGCGCGAGCGCGAGCCGCAGCGTGTCGGCGCCGACGTTCGGGTTGCCGTCGCGGTCGCCGCCGATCCAGTGGCCCAGGCGCAGGAAGGCGGGCACCGCGTGGCCGGGCAACGCCTGTTCCAGCTCGCGGTACAGCTTCGGGATCTGCGGCAGGAAGGTCGCCGGGTAGTAGCTGAGCGCGTTCTCGATCTCGTCGGCGACGGTCAGCTTCGCGGTGCGCAGCATGCGCGTCTGCCACAGCTGCGTCACGCGGGCGCGGATCGCCTCCTCGTTCTCGGTGCGCTCGGCCTCGGTGCGCAGCTCGTCGCGCGCGCCGATGAACGCGGCGATCGCGCGTTCGGCGTCGAGGATGCTCTTGCGCTGCACCTCGGTCGGGTGCGCGGTCAGCACCGGCGAGATGTAGGCGCGGCGCAGCATCGCCGCGATGTCGCCGGCGCGATGGCCGGCCTTGCCGAGGCGCTCCAGGCCGAGCGCGAGCGAGCCTTCCTGCTTGTGGCCGAGCCGCTCGTGGTGCAGGCGGCGGCGCACGTGGTGCCGGTCCTCGGCGATGTTGGCCAGGTGCGAGAAGTAGCTGAACGCGCGGATCACGCTCACGGTCTGGTCGGCCGACAGGTTCTTCAGCAGCCGGTCGAGCTCGCGCCCGGCGCCCGTGTCGCGCTTCAGCCGGTAGGCCACCGACAGCCGGCGCACGCGTTCGATCAGCTCGAAGGCCTGGCGCCCCTCCTGCTCGCGGATCACCTCGCCGAGGATGCGGCCGAGCAGCCGGATGTCCTCGACCAGCGGCCGGTTCTTCGCGGCGGCGTCGCTCTCGCTGCGGCGGGTGCCGGCAGCGCGCGGTGGGGCGGTGGTCATGCGCGTGTCTCCGTGCGGGCTCGGCGATCGTAACCATCGGCGCTGGCGATAATGCAAGCGCCATGCCCGAATCGATCGTCATCGCCACCCGCGAGAGCCGCCTCGCGCTGTGGCAGGCCGAACATGTCCAGGCGCTGCTGCGCGAGCGCTTCGGCCTCGACGCCCGCCTGCTCGGCATGACCACGCGCGGCGACCAGATCCTCGACCGCGCGCTGTCGAAGGTCGGCGGCAAGGGCCTGTTCGTCAAGGAGCTGGAGGCGGCGCTCGAAGACGGCCGCGCGCAGCTCGCGGTGCATTCGCTGAAGGATGTGCCGATGGAGCTGCCGGCCGGCTTCGTGCTCGGCGCGGTGCTCGAGCGCGAGGATCCGCGCGACGCGTTCGTCAGTCCGCACCACGCGACTCCGGACGCGCTGCCGCAGGGGGCGCGGGTGGGCACCTCGAGCCTGCGCCGCGCCGCGCAGCTGCTGGGCCTGCGCCCGGACCTGCGGATCGAGCCGCTGCGCGGCAACCTCGACACCCGGCTGCGCAAGCTCGACGAGGGCGGCTACGACGCGATCGTGCTGGCCGCGGCGGGGTTGAAGCGGCTGGGCCTCGGTGCGCGCATCCGCGCGCTGTTCGCGCCGGCGCAGATGACGCCGGCCGCCGGCCAGGGCGCGCTCGGCCTGGAGTGGCGGCGCGATGCCGCGGCGCTCGGCGCGCGCTTGGCCGGCCTGACGCACGCGCCGACCGCGCTCGCGGT
>JAFLDG010000232.1 GCA_017302495.1 Burkholderiales bacterium | reverse complement strand
CGCGCGTGAGCCAGGCCTCGCGCTCGACCAGCTCGCGCTGCGCGACCGCGATCACGCCGCCGAAGCCCTGCAGCGCCATCCGGTTGAAGACGCGGAACACCTCGCCGGGTGTCGCCGGCGGGCGCAGCACCGGGCCGGCCGGCTCGCGGTCCGGGGGCAGCGGCGCGCGGGGGCGATCCACGGCTCGAGCGTGCTCAGCCGGCCCCGACGCCGCGCATGCGCCGAGCGGCCCACAGGCTGAGCGCGATCGCCGCCAGCACCCAGGCCAGCCCGGCCAGGTGCAGCCCGTCCCAGCCGCGGGTCGCGATCAGTGCACCGCCGCTGCCGGCGCCGGCGAACTGGCCGGCGTACATCGCCGAGCTGTTCAGCGCGATCAGCGCGGTGGCCAGTGCCGGCGCCGCCAGCGCGAGCCGCGCCTGCTGCGCCGAGTTCGACGCGAAGCAGCCCAAGGCCCACGGCGCGGTGACGAACAGCGCACTCGCGAAACCGGTGGCCAGCGGCCAGACCGCGAGCGACAGCGCGATCGCCGCCAGCGTCGCGGCCACCGCGCGGGCGCTGCCGACGCGGTCGATCACCCGCGTCAGCACCAGGTTGCCGACCAGCCCGACCGCGCCGAACCACAGGAACAGCAGGCCGATCTGGTTCGGGCTGGCGCCGAGCACCTGGGCGTAGTACGGCGCAAAGTAGCTGAACAGCGTGAACTGCCCGGCGCTGCTCAACGCGGTGACGAGCACGATCGCCACCAGCACCGGCTGCGTCGCGATGCGCCGCCAGTCGGCCAGCGACAACGGCGCCGGCACGATGCCGGCCGGCAGCGCGCGGTGCACGCCGGCGGCCGCGGCCAGCGCGAGCAGCGCGACCGCGGCGAACGCCCAGCGCCAGCCGAGCGTCTCGCCGATCCAGGCCGACGCCGGCATGCCGAGCACCGACGCGAGCGACCAGCCGAGGAAGATGAAGGTGATCGCCTGGCCGCGCCCGGCCGCCGGCGCGAGCGCGGCGATCGCCGACGCCGCCTGCGGCGTGAATCCGGCCGCGCCGAGCAGCGTCAGGCAGCGCACGGCGAGCAGCGTCGCGAAGCCCGGCATCAGCGCGGCCAGCGCGTGCCCGGCGGCGACCCAGAGCAGCGCCAGCACCAGCAGCCGGCGCCGGTCGGCGCCGGACAGCAGCGCCGCCAGCAGCGGCGAGCCGATCGCCATCACCACCGCGCCGGCGCCGATGAGCTGGCCGGCGAGCGCCACCGACACCTGCAGCGAGCGCACGATGTCGTTCAGCAGCCCGGCCGCGGACATCACCGCGCAGCCGATCGCGAAGTTGCCGCCGAGCAGCGCCCAGCGCGCCGCGGCCGGGGCGGCGCCCGAGTTCAGCGCAGCACCTTCAGCGCGTCGGGGTTGACGATGTTCGTCGGCCGGTTCGCGATGAAGTTCAGCACGTTGTCGAACGCGGCGTCGAAGTACAGCTCGTACG
This sequence comes from Burkholderiales bacterium, assembly GCA_017302495.1. GTDB lineage: Bacteria > Pseudomonadota > Gammaproteobacteria > Burkholderiales > Burkholderiaceae_C > Rubrivivax. The sequence continues at coordinate 5,190 of JAFLDG010000232.1, read as the reverse complement.
AGTCCTGCTCGACGTAGCCGATGTGCGGCGTGCACACCGCGTTCTCCAGCCGCAGCAGCGGGTGGCCCTGCAGGATCGGCTCGATCTCAAAGACGTCGATCGCGGCCATGCCGGGCCGGCCGCGGTTCAACGCGGCGACCAGCGCGTTCTCCTCGACCAGCTCGGCGCGCGAGGTGTTGACGAACAGCGCGGTCGGCTTCATGCGCGACAGCGCCTCGAGCTTGACGATGCCGCGCGTGTGGTCGGTCAGCCGCAGGTGCAGGCTGAGCACGTCGCAGCCTTCGAAGAAGCTCTCGCACGATTGCGCCGCCTGGTGGCCGTCGGCGAGGGCGCGGCCGCGCGACGGCTCGCTGCCCCAGACCTGGACCTGCATGCCGAAGGCGCGGCCGTAGCCGGCCACCAGCTGGCCGATCTTGCCGTAGCCCCAGATGCCGAGCGTGCGCCCGCGCAGCACCTGGCCGAGGCCGAAGTTCGGCGGCATCGACGCCGCCTTCAGGCCGCTCTGCTGCCAGGCGCCGTGCTTCAGGTTGCCGATGTACTGCGGCAGCCGGCGCATCGCGGCCATGATCAGCGCCCAGGTCAGCTCGGCCGGCGCGATCGGCGAGCCGACGCCCTCGGCCACCGCGATGCCCATCCGGGTGCAGGTGTCGACGTCGATGTGCGAGCCGACGCGGCCGGTCTGCGCGATCAGCTTCAGCTTCGGCAGCTTCTCCAGCAGCTGGCGCGGGAAGTGCGTGCGCTCGCGGATCAGCACCAGCACGTCGGCGTCGCGCAGCCGCACCGACAGCTGGCCGATGCCCTTGACCGTGTTGGTGAAGACCTTCGCGTTCAGCCGGTCGAGCTTGGACGCGCACTTCAGCTTGCGCACCGCGTCCTGGTAGTCGTCGAGGATGATGATGTTCATGGCCGGCGGGCATTTTGCCGCGCGCCGCGGCGCGCGCCGGGGCCGCGCTACGATCGCCGCCCTTTCGGCCACTTCCCGCGGAGCGACCATGAGCCTTTCGATGCATGCCGCGAGCGCGCCGATCTTCGACCGCCAGCTCGGCAACCTGCTCGGCTGCTTCGACAAGGCGCAGGCGTTTGCCGACGCCCGTGGCTTCGACAGCAGCAACTACCTCGGCCTGCGGCTGGCGCCGGACATGCTGCCGTTCGCGAGCCAGATCCGGATTGCCAGCGACACCGCGAAGGGCTGCCTGTCGCGGCTGGCCGGCGCCGAGGTGCCGAAGTGGGCCGACGACGAGACCACGCTCGACGAGCTGCGCGCGCGCGTGCGCAGGACGATCGAGCACGTGCGCGGCTTCGCGCCGGCGCAGCTCGAGGGCGCCGAGGCGCGCGAGATCGTGCTGCCGCTGCGCAACCGCGAGCCGCTGCGCTTCGACGGCGTCGGCTACCTGCAGCGCTTCGCGCTGCCGAACTTCTTCTTCCACGTCACGACGGCCTACGCGCTGCTGCGCCACGCCGGCGTGCCGCTGGGCAAGGCCGACTTCCTGGGGAGCTGACATGACGCAGCCGCCCGCGCCCCGGCCCGACTCGTGGCGCGCCGCCGACTACGCGCCGCACTCCGGGCTGCAGGCGGCGATGGCCGCCGAGGTGCTGGCGCGGCTCGCGCTGCGCGGCGACGAACGGCTGCTCGACCTGGGCTGCGGCGACGGCAAGCTCAGCGTGCAGGTCGCGCAGCGGCTGGCGCAGGGCTCGGTGCTCGGCGTCGATGCGTCGGCCGACATGATCGGCTGGGCGCAGCGGCACTTCGGCGAGGTGCCGAACCTGCGCTTCGAGGTGGCCGACGCGCGCGCGCTGCCGTACCGCGAGGCCTTCGACCAGGTGCTGTCGTTCAACGCCCTGCACTGGGTGCCCGACCAGGAGGCGGCGCTGCGCGGCATCCGGCGCGCGCTGCGCCCGGGCGGCCGCGCGCTGCTGCGGCTGGTGACCCGCAGCGAGACGACGAGCCTGGAAGCGATGGCCGAGCAGGTGCGGCACGACCCGGCGTGGGCCGGCGACTTCGGCGCGCTGCGCGATCCGTACCTGCGGCTCGACGCGGCGCAGTACCGGGCGCTGGCCGAGGCCTGCGGGCTGCGCGTGCTCGCGCTCGAGCCCCGGGCCCGGCGCTGGGACTTCGGCAGCGACGAGGCCTTCTACGGCTTCTGCCATGCCGGCTTCGGCGCCTGGACCCGGGCGCTGCCCGAGGCCCGGCGCGAGCCCTTCGTGCGCGAGGTGCTGCGGCGCTACGAGGCGCTGATCGCCGAACGCTTCGGCGAGCGCCACTGCTTCCACTTCATGCAGACCGACGTCGAGCTGGCGCCCGGGCGAGGCTGAGCGCGCACCCGCCGCGGGCCCGTTGCGGCTCGCGGTGGGCGCGGGGCCATGCGCGGCGCGCGCGCGTTGCGGCGCGCGAGGGGCGGCTGCCCTGCGTCGGGCCGGCGCCGGATCAGGGCAGCGGTGTGAAGCCGCCCGCCGGGCGGCGCGGCGGGAACAGCGCGTGCAGGTCGGGCGGCAGCGCGGCCGGGCTCAGGACAGCAACGGGACGAAGCCCGAGCGCGGCGCGCGGGTCGGGAAGTGACGGTTCAGCCGGGCCAGGCGCGTCTCGGCCTCGTGCTGGCTGTGAAAGCGCGCGACCACGCCGTAGACATCGGCCCGCAGGTGCCACAGGTCGCGCAGCGAACGGGCCTGGCCGATGCGGTCGGCGAGCGTGCCGGCGGCGGGATGGGCGACGTCGCCGAGGGTGTCGAGGAAGTCGCGGCGCACCGGCGGCAGCCGGTCCGGCGGCAGCGACGACTGCGCCTTGCCCGGTGCCAGCAGCCGGAACCAGAGCCGGTTCCAGGCCGACCGCGGTGCCTGCCGCAGCGACGGCGGGCAGACCTCCTCGCGCCAGCCGATGCGCGAGGCCAGCGAGTCCTTGTAGCGGGGACGGAGCAGCAGGCTGAGCGTCGACATGGCTGTGACTTCGGACACGGCGGATCAAACTTGAGGCCATTGTTCGACCGCCCCCGGCGTGGCAAAGGCACGAGAAGAGGGGCCTTGGCCCCGCACTTCCGTTACAAATCCGCGGCGCCGGCGGACGCTGCCGCCACCGGCGGCTCAGCGCCGCAATGCAGCGCGCAGGAACGCGTCGATCTCGGCCCCGACGCGGGTCTGGTGGCCGAGCAGCAGGTGGCCGCCGTCGAGCGCATCGAGCGGGCCGGCGAACTGGTCGGCCTGGCCTTCGCCCGATGGATCGGCCGGGAACGGCGTGCGCAGGTAGCCGAAGCGCGACGGTGCGGTCACCCGCCAGCCGCGCGCCGCGGGGTCCGCACCGAGCCGCAGGCCCTGGTCGAAGCCGCCGCCGCTGCCGTGGATCACCAGCAGCGGCGGCCCGTCCACGGGGCCGGCCTCGGCCCATTCGACCCGCCCGCAGGGCGTCTCGAGCGGCCGGCAGCCCTGCGCGACGCGGGAGCGGTGTTCATGCAGGTCGCGGCGGAACTCTAAGACGGTCCACGCGGCGAGCGCGGCCGGCCCGAACGACAACGATGGGTCCGCCCGTCACGCGATGGCGCATTGTCGACAGGACTGGCGGCCGCGGCCGTCAGACCGCGCCGTACGTCCGCTTGCGCTGCGCGGTGTAGCGCCACCACGGCGCCGGCGCGGCGCCACGCATGAAGTCGCAGGCGGCGATGAAGGTGTCGAGCACGCACGGGTCCTGGCGCCGGCCGGTGGCGCGGCACAGGGCCTGGTACAGCGCGTACGGGTCGCGGCCGCGCAGGTCGGCCGGTTGCGCGACGCCGATCAGGCGCAGGTCGGCGGCGACGGCCGGGCCGACATTGGGCAGCTGCTCGAGGCGGTGGCAGGCCTGCGCGTTCGCCGCCTTGGGCCGCTCGAGCTGTGTGCCCATCGCTACATCAGCATCGTGTTGCGGATCAGGCCGACGCCGATGCCTTCGAGCGCGAAGCTCTCGTCGCCCGGCTCGACGTGGATCGTCGCGAACTCGGGGTTCTCGGGAATCAGCTCGATGCCGGCCTTGGTGCGGCGGAAACGCTTGACGGTGACCTCGTCGCCGAGCCGGGCGACGACGATCTGGCCGTTCTTCGCGTCGCGCGCCTTCTGCACGGCGAGCAGGTCGCCGTCGATGATGCCGGCGTCGCGCATGCTCATGCCGCGCACCTTGAGCAGGTAGTCGGGGCGCCGGGCGAACAGGCTCGCTTCCATCAGGTAGCTCTGGTCGATGTGCTCCTGCGCGAGGATCGGCGCGCCGGCGGCGACGCGGCCGACCAGCGGCAGGCTGAGCTGCGCCAGGCTCGGCAGCGGCAAGGTGTACTGCTTGCCGACCAGGTTGAAGCGCGCCGCGTTCAGCGCGCGCAACGTGTCAGACTTGAGCCGGATGCCGCGCGACGTGCCGCCCACCAGTTCGATCACCCCCTTGCGTGCCAGCGCCTGCAGGTGCTCCTCGGCGGCGTTGGGGGAGCGGAAGCCGAGCTCGGCGGCGATCTCGGCGCGGGTCGGCGGGGCGCCGGTGCGTTCGATCGCGCTCTGCACCAGGTCGAGGATCTGCTGCTGCCGGTCGGTGAGCTTGGGCGTTTCGGTCATCGGGTTCGGCCACCCGCCCGGGCCACCGGGCAGCTGGCGCTTTGTCCAGTAACTGGATTTTCATACAGATCGTTTCGCGATGCAACATCCCGACCGCAGGCTGGTGATCCTGGGCACCGGCGGCACGATCGCCGGCCGCGCGGCCGACCCGTCCGACGCCGTCGGTTACCGCGCCGGCGAGTTGGGCGTGGCCGAACTGCTCGCCGGCGTGCCGGTGCCGGCGGGCTGCGCCTTCGAGGCCGAGCAGGTGGCGCAGGTCGACAGCAAGGACATGGACCACGCGCTCTGGCTGCGCCTGGCACAGCGGATCGCGGCCCATCTGCCGCGGCCGGAGGTGGCGGGGCTGGTCGTCACCCACGGCACCGACACCCTCGAGGAGACGGCCTACTTCCTGCACCGCGTGCTCGCGCCGGCCAAGCCGGTGGTGCTGACCGCGGCGATGCGGCCGGCCACCGCGCTGCTGGCCGACGGCCCGCAGAACCTGGCCGATGCGCTCGCGCTCGCCGCCGAGGCCGGTGCGCGCGGCGTGCTCGTCGCGGTGGCCGGGCGCGTGTTCGATGCGCCGGGCCTGCACAAGCTGCACCCGTACCGGCTGGACGCCTTCGCCGCCGGCGACGCCGGGCCGCTCGGCGT
>JAFLDG010000231.1 GCA_017302495.1 Burkholderiales bacterium | reverse complement strand
GCAGGGGGCGCCCTTCGCCGGCCGGATCACGCCCGGCCGCGGGCGCCGCGTCGCCGGGGAGGGTCAAGCGGCCTGCCTCCGCAGCGCGTCGAGCAGCTTGCCGTGGATGCCGCCGAAGCCGCCGTTGCTCATGCACAGCACGTGGTCGCCCGGCTTCGCGGCGCGCACGATCAGCGCCACCAGCGCGTCGACCGACGGTGCGACCGCGGCCTTCGTGCCCATCGGCGCCAGCGCCTCGGCGGCGTCCCAGCCGTAGTCGCCCTGCAGGCAGAAGGCGAGGTCCGCCTCTTCCAGCGCCCACGGCAGCTGCGCCTTCATCGCGCCGAGCTTCATCGTGTTCGAGCGCGGCTCGAACACCGCGAGGATGCGTTGCAGCCCGACCTTGCGGCGCAGTCCGTCGACCGTGGTGCGCATCGCGGTCGGGTGGTGCGCGAAGTCGTCGTAGACCCGCACGCCGCCGGCCTCGCCGCGCAGCTCGAGCCGGCGCTTGACGTTCTCGAAGCGCGCGAGCGCGGCCGCCGCGGCCTCGGGCGCGACGCCGGCATGCTCGGCCGCGCCGATCGCGGCCAGCGCGTTGAGCTGGTTGTGCTCGCCGAGCAGCGCCCAGTCGACGCGGCCGATCTTCAGGCTGCCGCGCAGCACGTCGAAGGCGTGCGGCTCGCCGCGTGCGCGCAACGCGCCGGGCTCCTCCTTCGCGGTGCCGAAGCGTTGCACCTCGCTCCAGCAGCCGCGCGCGAGCACGCGCTTCAGCGCCTCGTCGCGCGCGTTCACGACCAGCCGGCCGCGGCCCGGCACGGTGCGCACCAGGTGGTGGAACTGGGTCTCGATCGCGCCGAGGTCGGGGAAGATGTCGGCGTGGTCGTATTCGAGGTTGTTCAGCACCGCGGTGCGCGGCCGGTAGTGCACGAACTTGCTGCGCTTGTCGAAGAACGCGGTGTCGTATTCGTCGGCCTCGATCACGAAGGGCGCGCCCGCGGCGCCGGGCCCGGTGCCGCCGGTGTCGCCGAGCCGGGCCGAGACGCCGAAGTTGCACGGCACGCCGCCGACCAGGAAGCCCGGCTGCCGGCCGGCGGCCTCGAGGATCCAGGCGAGCATCGCGGTCGTCGTCGTCTTGCCGTGCGTGCCGGCCACGGCCAGCACGTGCCGGCCCGGCAGCACGTGTTCGGCCAGCCACTGCGGGCCGCTGGTGTAGCGCGCCCCGGCGTCGAGGATCGCCTCCATCAGCGCATTGCCGCGCGTGACGACGTTGCCGATCACGTAGACGTCCGGCGCGAGCGCCGTCTGGGCCGGGTCCCAGCCCTCGATCAGCTCGATGCCGAGCGCGCGCAGCTGGTCGCTCATCGGCGGGTAGACGTTGGCGTCGCAGCCGGTGACCTCGTGGCCGGCCTCGCGCGCGAGCGCCGCGAGCCCGCCCATGAAGGTGCCGCAGATGCCGAGGATGTGCAGGTGCATGGTCCGGTCCATTCTAGGCAGCGCAAGGCGCGCGTCCGCCGGGCGAGCACATGCGGCGCGTGACAATGCGACACATGTTCGGCTGGATCGTCACGCACCCGTGGGCCTATCCGGCGCTCGAGGTCGTGCACATCGTCGGCATCGCGCTGCTCGTCGGCAACCTCGTGCTGTTCGAGTTGCGGGTCTGGGGCCTCGGCCGCGCGCTGCCGCTGCGGCCGCTGGCACGGCTCGCGTTGCCGCTGGCGCTGGCCGGCTTCGCGCTGATCGGGACCAGCGGCCTGCTGATGTTCGCCGGGCAGCCGCAGGAATTGCTCGCCAGCCGCAGCTTCGTGCTGAAGATGGCGCTGGTGATGCTGGCCGGGCTGAATGCCGCCGGCTTCCACGCCCGCGGCAGCCTGGACCGGCTCGATGCGACGGCGCGGCTGCAGACCGTGGTATCGCTGGGGCTTTGGCTCGCTGTCATGATCTGCGGCCGCTGGATCGCCTACGAATGAACGGAGGACCGGACATGCACCGCCGCACGCTGCTGATCGCTGCCGCGCTCGCGCCGCTGGCGGCGCGGGCCCACCACGGCTGGAGCAGCTTCGACCAGGCACGCCCGATCTGGCTCGAAGGCAGGGCGGTGAAGGTGGCGTGGCGCAACCCGCATGCCGAGCTGGTGCTCGAGCTGCCGGCCGACCCGAAATTGCCGGCCGACCTGGCGATGCGGCCACTGCCGCCGCAGGCGGCGGTGGTGGACGGGGCGGCGCTGCTGAAGGCGGCGCAATTGCCGACGCGCAAGGACCGGCAGTGGACGATCGAGCTCGCGCCGCTGACGCGGATGGAGGCGTGGAAGGTGCCCGAGGTCAAGGTCGGCGACACGGTCGGCGTGCTCGGCTTCACCTTCGCCGGCGAAAAGGGCGATGCGGTGCTGCGCGCCGAGTATCTGTTCGTCGGCGGCAAGGCCTACGGCCTGCGTTCGAGCCCGGCCTGAGCGCCGGGGCGGGGCGTCCGCGGCTCGGACCGATCCGCGCTCGGCCGCTTGACGCGGAGGCCCGTTGTCGGCCCGGAGCCGCCCTTCGTCGTCGTGACGAAAGCAGCCACTGCGGCGCTTCAACGCGGCACACGGGGCCGCCGACGGGGTGGCCAACTCCGTTCAGCCAAATTCTCATTCACTCCGTTGGCCACCCCGCCGTCAGCCCGTTCAGCGGTGCGCCCACGCCGCTCCCGTTCGTACGGGCGTAGCGTCTTGTCGTTGCTGCCGGAGCGCGCAGCCGGTGCCGGCAAAGGCGAGGAGGGGGCGGCCGACGGAGTGAATGAGAATTTGGCTGAACGGAGTCGGCTGCCCCCTCCTCGCCTTTGCCTCTCGGTCGCAACAGCGGCGAAACGGGAACAGCAGACCTCCCGAACGCCCGCTCAGGGCCGCGGGCGAACCTTCAGCTCCGACGTTCGCGCGCGCCGAGGCTTCAGCCGCGCAGTGCCTCGGCGGCCGCCCGCAGCGTCGCGTCGATGTCCTCGGCCGAGTGTGCGGCACTGACGAAGCCGGCCTCGTACAGCGCCGGCGCCAGGTAGATGCCGCGGTCCAGCATCGCGTGGAAGAAGCGGTTGAAGCGCTCCTTGTCGGTGGCCATCACCGCCGCGTAGTTCTGCGGCAGGGCGTCGGCGAAGAAGAAGCCGAACATGCCGCCTTCGCATTCGCCCACCAGCGGCACGCCGGCATCCTGCGCGACCGCGACCAGGCCGTCGACCAGCGCCTTCGTGCGCGCGGCGAGCGCGTCGAAGAAGCCCGGCTTCGAGATCTCCTTCAGCGTCGCCAGACCGCAGGCCGTGGCCACCGGGTTGCCCGACAGCGTGCCGGCCTGGTAGACCGGACCGAGCGGCGCGAGCTGCTCCATGATCGCGCGCGGCCCGCCGAACGCGGCCAGCGGCATGCCGCCGCCGATGACCTTGCCGAAGACGAAGAGGTCGGGCCGGAAGCCCGGGATCGCCTTCGCGTACACGCTGTACGCGCCGCCGAGCGCGACGCGGAACCCGGTCATCACCTCGTCGAACACCAGCAGCGCGCCGTGCCGCGTGCACAGCTCGCGCAGCCGGCGCATGAAGGGCAGGCTCGCGCGCACGAAGTTCATGTTGCCGGCGATCGGCTCGATCATCACGCAGGCGATGTCGCGGCCATGTTCGGCGAAGGCCTGCTCGAGCTGCGCGACGTGGTTGTACTCGAGCACCAGCGTGTGCTGCACGACCTCGGCCGGCACGCCGGCGCTGGTGCTGACGCCGAAGGTCGCGAGCCCCGAGCCGGCCTTCACCAGCAACGCGTCGGCATGGCCGTGGTAGCAGCCCTCGAACTTGACGATCTTGCTGCGGCCGGTCGCGCCGCGCGCCAGGCGCAGCGCGCTCATGCCGGCCTCGGTGCCGCTGGAGACGAGCCGCACCTGCTCCAGCCCCGGCACCCGGGCGATGATCGCCTCGGCGAGTTCGATCTCGGCCTCGGTCGGCGCGCCGAAGCTCAAGCCGTCGGCCGCGGCGCGCTGCACCGCCTCGAGCACCGCCGGGTGGCCATGGCCGAGGATCATCGGCCCCCACGAGCCGATGTAGTCGACGTAACGCCGGCCGTCGGCGTCCCAGAGGTAGGCGCCCTGCGCCCGCCGGATGAAGCGCGGCGTGCCGCCGACCGCGCGGAACGCACGCACCGGCGAATTCACGCCGCCCGGAATGACCGCCTGCGCGCGCGCGAACAGCGTCTCGTTCGACGTCATCGTTCCGTGGCCCCCGCTCCCGCCCCTGCCCGCGCGCCCGCGCCGCGGCGCGGATCAGTGCACACGGCGGCTCACCGCACCCTTGCCGCGGCCGTCGTCGGCGGCCGGCTCCTCGGCCCCGCCTTCGGCTTCGGCCTCCTCGTCGCCCGGCGGCAGTGCCCAGAAGAAGCGGTCGGGCACGACGTTGCCCATGCCGGGGCGGAACCCGGCATCGAGGCTCTGGTCGAGGAAGGCGAGCGCCTCGCCGACCGCGGCCTGCAGCTCGCTGCCGGCGGCCAGCAGCGACGCCAGCGCCGCGGCCAGCGTGTCGCCGGCGCCGACGAAGGCGGTGTCGAAGCGCTCGAACTTCTCGCCGGTGATCGCGCCCTGCGGCGAGGCGAGCACGTTGTCGATGTATTGTTCGCTGCCCTTGCTCGGCAGCATCACGCCGGTGACGAGCACGTAGCGCGTGCCGTGTTCGCCGGCGGCCACCGCCAGCTCGCGCGGGCTGGCCGGGCGCTCGTTGTCCCACTCGGGCAGCAGGAAGTCGGTCAGCGTCTTGTGGTTGCCCACCAGCACCTCGGCTGCCGGCAGGATCAGCTCGCGGAACGCATCCAGGTAGGGCTGCAGCTGGTCGTCGTCGAGCCAGGCGAGGGACGGCAGGTAGGCGACCAGCGGCAGGTCGGCATAGTCCGACAGCACCTCGGCGACCGCGCTCACGCCTTCGGCCGAACCGAGGAAGCCGACCTTCCAGCCGGCCAGCGTCACGTCCTCGAGGATCGAGCGCGCCTGCTGCGCGACCAGGTCGGGGTCGAGTGCATGGTGCTCGAAGATCTCGGCGGTGTCGCGCATCAGGATGCCGGTGACCACCGGCAGCGCGTGCGCGCCCATCGCGGCGATGGTCGCGATGTCGCCGGCCAGGCCGCCGGCGCCGCTCGGGTCGCTGGCGTTGAAGCTCAGCACGCAGGCCGGCGCCTGCGGCTCTTCGGAGGCATCGGCGGGGGCGGCGTCACGGTCGGCGTCGGCGCTCATTGGTGTCGTCGTGTTACAGCGTGGCGGAGGGCGTTGGCGGCGATTCCGTGAACCTCTAGCGGAAACTGAGAAATGCTCCGTATGTGCCCATCAACTCTTGTCTTTCAGTCGGACGCCATGCCTACAATCGATTTCCATTGTAGTGATGCGACCATCGTGAGCGAACCCGTTCAGTGGATGTGCCTGATCTGTGGCTGGATCTACGACGAAGCGGCGGGCGACCCCGAGCACGGCGTCGCGCCGGGCACGCGCTGGGCCGACGTGCCGATGAACTGGACCTGTCCCGAATGCGGCGCCCGCAAGGAGGACTTCGAGATGGTGCGGATCGCCTGAGCGGCGGTCCCGACTGAGGCGCTCGCCGAGGAGACCCGCGCGTGGACACCGATGACGCTCCTGCCCCCGCGGCGCCCGGCACGAAAGTGCTGGTGATCGACGACAGCAACACGATCCGGCGCAGCGCCGAGATCTTCCTGCGCCAGGGCGGGCACGAGGTCGTGCTCGCCGAGGACGGCTTCGACGCGCTGGCCAAGGTCAACGACCATGCGCCGCAGCTGATCTTTTGCGACATCCTGATGCCGCGCCTGGACGGCTACCAGACCTGCGCGATCATCAAGCGCAATCCGCGTTTCGCGCGCGTGCCGGTGATCATGCTGTCGAGCAAGGACGGCCTGTTCGACAAGGCCCGGGGCCGCATGGTCGGCTCCGAGGAATACCTGACCAAGCCCTTCACCAAGGAACAGCTGCTGCGCGCGGTCGAGCAGTTCGCTCATCCGGCGGCCTGAGCGCTGCCCGCCGCCTGCCGCGACCCCCGAGGAGCGCCGATGCCCATCCAGAAGATCCTGCTGGTCGACGATTCGAAGACCGAACTGCACCACCTGTCCGACGTGCTCGGCCGGCGCGGCTACCAGGTCCGCACCGCCGAGAACGGCGACGAGGCGATGCGCCGCCTGAGCGAGGACCGGCCCGACCTGATCCTGATGGACGTCGTGATGCCCGGGCAGAACGGCTTCCAGCTCACGCGCACGATCACCCGCGACCCGCGCTGGTCGGAGGTGCCGGTGATCATGTGCACGAGCAAGAACCAGGAAACCGACAAGGTCTGGGGCCTGCGGCAGGGCGCGCGCGACTACATCGTCAAGCCGGTGAACACCGACGAGCTGGTGCGCAAGATCAAGGCCTTCGACTGAGATGCGGCCCCCACGCTCGCTTTCGCTCGCTGGTCCACGTCCGGGCCTGCAGGCCCGGCCGGCTCGGCAGGCGTGCGCCGGAGCGCAGGTGCCGGCGCGCGTCCAGCCTCGCCCCCTTGGGGGCGATCAGCCGCTTCGGGCGGCCGGGCGCGGCTGGACAGTGCCCCCACGCTCGCTATCGCTCGCTGCCCCCCGCGGGGGCGATCAGCCGCTTCGGGCGGCCGGGCGCGGCTGATGACGAACCGCGAAGCGCTGCGCGAACTGCAGGGGCGGCTGGCGGCCCGGCTGC
>JAFLDG010000230.1 GCA_017302495.1 Burkholderiales bacterium | reverse complement strand
GCTCGCGCTCGCAGCCCGCGGTGCGTTCATGCCCCGGCGGCCAGCGCGGAGCGAAGGGCGGCGACCACGCGGTCCTGATCCGCCTCGGCCAGGTCCGCGCTCATCGGCAGGCTCAGCACCTGTTCCGCGACCCCTTCGCTCACCGGGCAGCGCGCGCCCTCGGCCCAGCGCGCGTACGCCGGCTGCCGGTGCAGCGGCTTCGGGTAGTGCACCGCGGTCGGGATGCCCTGCAGCTTCAACGCCTCCTGCACCTGCGCGCGGCGCTCGACGAAGACGGTGTACTGGCCCCAGACGCAGTCGCGGTCGGGCCGCACCGCGAGCAGCCGCAATCCGGGCAGGCCGGCCAGGCGCTCGGCGTAACGCGCGCCGAGTTCGCGCCGGCGCTGCAACTCCCAGTCCAGCCGCTCGAGCTTGGCCAGCAGCACCGCGGCCTGCAGCGTGTCCAGGCGGCCGCCGACGCCGATCCGGGTGTGGGTGTAGCGCGCGCTCTGGCCGTGGACACGGATCTCGCGCGCCGCCTGGGCGAGCGCGTCGTCGTCGGTGAAGAGCGCGCCGCCATCGCCGTAGCAGCCGAGCGGCTTGCTCGGGAAGAAGCTGGTCGCGCCCCAGGTGGAAAGACCGCAGCTGCGCCGGCCACCGTAGGTGGCGCCGAAGCTCTGCGCCGCATCCTCGATGACCGGCAGGCCATGGCGCGCGGCGATGTCGTTGATCGCCGCCATGTCGGCGCACTGGCCATACAGGCTCACCGGCATGATCGCCTTCGTGCGCGGCGTGACCGCCGCCTCGACGAGGCGCGGATCGAGGTTGCAGGTGTCGGGCTCGACGTCGACGAACACCGGCGTCGCGCCGAGCAGCACGATCATCTCGCCGGTGGCGGCGAAGGTGAACGGGCTCGTGACCACCTCGTCGCCGGGCCCGATGCCGTGACACATCAGCGCGATCAGCAGCGCCTCGGTGCCGCTGGCCACGCCGATGCAGTGGCGCACGCCGACGAAAGCCGCGAGCGCGGCTTCGAGTTCCGCGACCTCGGGCCCCATGATGTACTGGCCGTGGTCGAGCACGCGCTGCATGCGCTCGGCGATGCGCTCGCGCAGCGCCGCGTATTGCGCCTTCAGGTCGGTGAATTCGAGCGGCGGCAGGCGGGTCTCGGCGTTCATGGGCGGGTCGCGGCAGCGGGTTCGAGCACCTCGAGCACGCCGCCGCGAAGGCGGTAGCGCTCGCCGGTGGCGGGGCAGGCGGCTTCGGCGTCGCCGGCGAGCGGCAGGCCCAGGCGCTCGCCATGCCGGCTCATCCAGCCGGCCTGGCGCGCCGGCACGCCGAGCATCAGCGCGAAATCGGGCACGTCGCGGTTGACTACCGCGCCGGCGCCGACGAAGGCGTGTGCGCCGATGGTCACGCCGCAGACGATCGTGCAGTTGGCGCCGAGCGTGGCGCCGCGCTTCACGCGCGTGCGCCGGTACTCGGCCTTGCGCTCGACCGCCGCACGCGGGTTGTAGACGTTGGTGAAGACCATGCTCGGGCCGCAGAAGACGTCGTCCTCGAGCGTGACCGCGTCGTAGACCGAGACGTTGTTCTGGATCTTGACGTTGTCGCCGACGACGACGTCGTTGCCGACGAAGACGTTCTGGCCGAACGAGCAGCGCCGGCCGATGCGCGCGCCGGCGCAGATGTGGACGAAGTGCCAGACGCGGCAGCCGTCGCCGAGCACCGCGCCGGCGTCGACGATCGCGCTCGGGTGGATCGTGACCGCCATCGTCAGTACTCGAGCGGCAGGTTCACGCGCCGGCCGTCGCGCGCCGACAGGTACATCGCGATCAGCAGCTCGAGCGACTTCAGGCCCTCGCGGCCGTCGATCTCGGGCGGCAGTGCGTCGCGCAGCGACGCGATCACGCCGTCGTAGTACAGCGGGTGGCCGAAGCCGTAGACCGAGGTGGTCTGGTAACTGGCTTCGTCCAGCTGCGCGTCCATCGGGTCGCGGTCGGCGAACTGCCAGTGCTGGATCTCGTTCACCGCGACGCCGCCGACGCGCACGCTGCCGCGCTCGCCGAGCACGGTGATCGAACCTTCCAGGTTCTTCGGCCAGGTCAGCATCGTCACGTTGACCGTGCCCATCGCGCCGTTGCGCCACTTCAGCGCGGCGACGCCGGTGTCCTCGACCTCGATCGCGCGCGCGAGGGTGCCGGTATAGGCCATCACGCTCTCGACCGGGCCGATCAGCCAGTCGAGCAGGTCGACGTAGTGGCTGGCCTGGTTCATGAACGCGCCGCCGTCGAACTCCCAGGTGCCGCGCCAGGCGGCGCTGTCGTAGTAGCTCTGCGGCCGGCTCCAGAAGACGTTGACCGCGACGCTGTAGATGCGGCCGAAGCGCTCCTGCGCGATCGCCTGCTTCAGCAGCTGCAGGGTGCGGTTGCGCCGGTTCTGCTTGACGACGAACAGCCGCACGCCGGCGGCGTCGCATTCGCGCACCATCGCCAGCCCGTCGCTCCAGCGCGTGGCCATCGGCTTCTCGGTCATCACGTCGATGCCGGCACGCGCGACCTCGATCACCTGCTGCGGATGCAGGCCGCTGGGCGTGGTCAGCACGACGCAGTCGGGCTTGCAGCCGGCGAGCAGGTCGGTCAGCGAGCCGAAACCCGCGGCCGCGGTGCGCCCGGTGGCTGCCGCCAGCGCCGCCGGATCGGTGTCGGCCACCGCGATCAGCTCGGCGCGCTCGCCGTGGCGCGCGATCGCGTCGAAGTGGTTCTGGGCGATGCGGCCGCAGCCGACGAGGGCGAAGCGGATCCGGCGGTCATGGATCGGGGGTCGGCGGACGTGCATGCAGCAGCGGTCGGGCGCCCGGGGGCGCGAAGGGGCGGATTATCGCCGAGCGCCCTGTTGCAGCCCGTCCGGCGCGACAGGGCCGGCTCCTAGAATGCCCGCCAATCTTCCGAAACCGCGCCGATGACTGCCCCGACCCCCGACGATCCGGCCCCCGATGCCAGCCCACTGATCGCCGAGCGGCGCGAAAAGCTCGCTGCGCTGCGCCGCGCCGGCACCGCCTTCCCGAACGACTTCAAGCCGCGGCATCACGCCGCCGACCTGCACCACCGCCACGGCCAGGTGCCGAACGAGGAGCTGGAGCCGCAGGCGATCACGGTGACGGTGGCCGGCCGCATGATGCTCAAGCGGGTGATGGGCAAGGCCTGCTTCGCCACGCTGCAGGACGGCAGCGGCCGGATCCAGCTGTACGTGACGCAGGACGCGGTCGGGCCCGAGACGCTGGCCGCGTTCAAGCACTGGGACCTGGGCGACATCCTCGGCTGCGAGGGCACGCTCTTCCGCACCCGCACCGGCGAGCTGAGCATCCGCGCCACCGCGGTGCGGCTGCTGACGAAGAGCCTGCGCCCGCTGCCGGACAAGTTCCACGGTCTGGCCGACCAGGAGCAGAAGTACCGCCAGCGCTACGTCGACCTGATCACCGACGACGCCGCGCGCGCGCGCTTCGTCGCGCGCAGCAAGGCGATCGCGTCGATCCGCGCGCACATGGTCGAGCACGGCTTCCTCGAGGTCGAGACGCCGATGCTGCACCCGATCCCGGGCGGCGCGAACGCGAAGCCCTTCGTCACCCACCACAACGCGCTCGACCAGGAGATGTTCCTGCGCATCGCGCCCGAGCTGTACCTGAAGCGGCTGCTGGTCGGCGGCTTCGAGCGCGTGTTCGAGATCAACCGCAACTTCCGCAACGAGGGCATCAGCGTCCGCCACAACCCCGAGTTCACGATGATGGAGTTCTACGCGGCGTACTGGACGCACCGCGAGCTGATGGACTTCACCGAAGGCCTGCTGCGCCATGCCGCGCGCGCCGCCAGCGGCAGCGCCGAGCTGGTCTACGGCGGCCGGCCGCTGCGGCTGGACCGGCCCTTCGCCCGGCTGTCGGTGCGCGATGCGCTGGTCGCGCATGCCGGGCTCGGCCCTGCCGAGGCCGGCGACGCGGCCGTACTGCACGCGAAGCTGAAGGCGCTGGGCGAGGAGCCGCCGGCGCACTGGACGCTGGCCGAGCTGCAGTTCGGCCTGTTCGAGGCCGAGGTCGAGGCCAAGCTCTGGGAGCCGACCTTCATCGTCGACTACCCGGTCGAGGTCTCGCCGCTGGCGCGGGCCAGCGACGCCGACCCGACGATCACCGAACGCTTCGAGCTGTTCATCACCGGCCGCGAGATCGCGAACGGCTTCTCCGAGCTGAACGATGCCGAGGACCAGGCCGCGCGCTTCCTCGCTCAGGCGCGGGCGAAGGAATCCGGCGACGAGGAGGCGATGCACTACGACGCCGACTTCATCCGCGCGCTCGAGTACGGCATGCCGCCGGCCGGCGGCTGCGGCGTCGGCATCGACCGGCTGGTGATGCTGCTGACCGACAGCCCGAGCATCCGCGACGTGCTGCTGTTCCCGGCGCTCAAGCGCGAGGGCTGACCGTCCCGCCGCGCCGGTGTCGGCGCGCATCGACTCGCTCGCGGCGATCGAGACGCGGCTGCAGGAAGAACCGCGGCGCGCGCCGAGGCACGCCGACGGCCGCTGCCGCGCTTGCGTCGGCAGCGGCGGCGCGAGCTGGCGAAAGCCGTGATAGCCGCCCGACGAGGACTCATGCCGACTCGCATGAATACGAACGCTCGCCGACGGCCCCTTGCGGCTGTTCGGAAGGTCTGCTCTGCTCGTTGCGTTCTTGTTGCGACCGAGAGGCAAAGGCGAGGAGGGGGCAGCCGACTCCGTTCAGCCAAATTCTCATTCACTCCGTCGGCCGCCCCCTCCTCGCCTTTGCCGGCACCGGCTGCGCGCTCCGGCAGCAACGAAAGGACGCTTCGCCCGTGCGGACGGGGGCGGCGTAGATGCACCACAGGCCGGGCCGACGACGGGGTGGCCAACGGAGTGAAAGCGCGCAGCGCTTCGGCGAAGGCTCATATCGCGAAGCGATGTGATGCCGGAGCCAATGAGAATTTGGCTGAACGGAGTTGGCCACCCCGTCGGCGGCCCCGTGCGCCGCGTCGAAGCGCCGCAGCGGCAGCTTTCGTCACGACGACGAAGGACAGCTCCGGGCCGCAAGCGGCCCTCCAGATCTCGACGTCTGAACGCGCCCCGGTCAGCGGTGCTTGAAGGCCGGCGCGCGCTTGTTCGCGAACGCGTCCATGCCTTCCTTCTGGTCCTCGGTCGCGAACAGCGAGTGGAACAGCCGGCGCTCGAACATGATGCCGTCGGCGAGCGGGCCCTCGTAGGCCCGGTTCACGCACTCCTTGGCCATCAGCACGCTCGGCGCCGACAGGCCGCAGATCGCCTCGGCCGCGGCCAACGCCTCGTCGTGCAGCTTGTCGGCCGGTACCACGCGCGAAACGAGCCCGGCGCGCTCGGCCTCGGCCGCATCCATCATGCGTGCGGTCAGCACGAGGTCCATCGCCTTGGCCTTGCCCACCGCACGCGGCAGCCGCTGCGTGCCGCCGGCGCCGGGGATGATGCCGAGCTTGATCTCGGGCTGGCCGAACTTCGCGCTGTCGGCAGCGATGACGATGTCGCACATCATCGCCAGCTCGCAGCCGCCGCCGAGCGCGAAGCCGGCGACCGCGGCGATCACCGGCTTGCGCACGCGCCGGATCGTCTCCCAGTTGCGCGTGATGAAGTCCTCGCCGTAGGCTTGGGCGAAGGTCTTCGACGCCATCGCGAGGATGTCGGCGCCGGCGGCAAAGGCCTTCGCGCTGCCGGTGATGACGATGCAGCCGACGCCGTCGTCGGCGTCGTGGGCCAGCAGGGCCCGGCCCAGTTCGACCATCAGCGCTTCGTTCAGCGCGTTCAGCTGCTGCGGCCGGTTGAGCGTGATCCATGCCACACGCCGCGGCCCTTCGCCGCGCAGTTCGTCCAGGATGAATTCGTAGGCCATCGTCGTCCCCGTTGCGGATCGGCGCGAACTATACGGGCACGCTGGCAATTGCTCACGTCCTCGACAGCGCCGCCCGCCCGGGCGACGTAAGCCGGGGTTAAGCTCCGTGCCCTGTCAGGGACCCAACCGCCGCTCGGAGCCGCAACGCACGGCGCCGGCATCCTTCCGCAAGCGATCATGGCGACGATTTATCGCAAGACCGCCAAAGGCCAGACCGAGATCGAGACCCGCGCCGCGCGCCTGCCGCCCCGGCTGCGCGGGGCGCTGATCCTGGTCGACGGCCGCCGCAGCGACGACGAGATGCGCCGGCTGATCCCGGTCGAGCCGGAAGCGACGCTGCAGACCCTGGCCGCACAGGGCTTCATCGAGGCGATCTCGGTCACCGTCGATGCGCCGCTGCGCGCCGCACCGGCGGTCGCGAACCCGGTCGCGCCGCGACCGCCGGCACCCCAGGGTGGTGTTGTCGCGGCGCCGGCCATGGCGGGTGCGCCCAGCCAGGTCCCGCCGCTGTCGCCGCGGGAATTCCAGACGCTGCGCGCCGACCTGATCCGCAGCTTCACCGACATGGTCGGCCCGATGGCCGAGGCGCTGGCGATCAAGATGGAGCGCTCGCGCAGCCCCGACGAACTGAAGCCGCTGCTCGACGTGGCGCAGAGGATCGTCGCGAACGCGCGCGGCCAGCAGGCGGCAGCGAGCTTCGGCGCGAAGGTCAGCGGCTCGCTCGGCCACTGACCGGCCGGAGCCCGCTGCCTCAGGGCCGGGTTTCGGCAGGCACCTCGGCCGCCGCCGGCCT
>JAFLDG010000023.1 GCA_017302495.1 Burkholderiales bacterium | reverse complement strand
CGCCGGCGGGGGCGCGTCGCCGGCGCCGTCGCCGTCCGCGAGCAGCGCCAGCGGCCGGCCCGCCGCGTCGGCCGCGGCGCGCAGGTCGGCGTGCCGGCCGGGCAGTGCCACCGCGGCGGCGATCTCGGAGTGGCCGACCAGGTACTCGAGCTCGGCGGAACGCAGGTCGGCATTGATCGGCACCACCGACACGCCCAGCCCGTTCAGCGCGAACCAGTGCCGGAAGAACGCCGGCCGGTTCTCCAGCAGCAGCCCGACGCGGTGGCCGTGGCCGTAGCCGGCGCGCGCGTAGGCCTCGCGCAGCGCGCTGATGGACGCCTGCAGCCCGCCGTAGGTCGTCTCGCCGGCCGCGACGCCGTAGATCGCGGCGGTCTCGGGCAGCACCGCGACGAACGGCTGCCCGCCCCAGCGCGCGGCCGCGCGCGCGAAGGCATCGGCCACGGTCACGGCGTCGCGGGGCGCCATCTACATGAACAGCTGGAGGTTGCCGAAGGCCGCGTCGCAGTTGACGAGGTCGACGCGCTTGAGCTTGATGCGCAGCCCCGCCGCATCGCCGACCAGCGTGTGCGTCGCCCAGCCGGCGTAGAGCGTCTGTTCGTCGCGGCGCGTCTCGACGTAGTGGAATCCGCTGCGCACGACATAGACGCCGCCGGCCTCGTCGCGCGCTTCGACCGTCGGCTGCTGCAGCAGGTGGTGGCAGCGGCTGATCGGCTGCTGCGAGAAGGTGCGCGCACCGCGCAACCGCTCGATGCGGATCTGCAGCAGCAGCTTGTCCTCGTACATCAGCGACGTGTGCAGCTTCGGGTCGGTCTGGCCGTGCGCCAGCGGCATCCAGTAGAAGCCGTCGTCGGCGAAGAGCTGCAGCCAGTCCTCGAAGCGAAGTTCGTCGAGCAGCCGCGCCTCGGCGTAGACGAAGTCGATCAGCTGCCGATCCGTTGGCGCGGTCATGCGGTCGCTCCCTGCGTCATCGACATCGTCATGAACTTCGCCCAGGCGCGCATCTGCGCGCGCATCTGCCACTCGTTGGTGCCGTTGACGACGACGTTACGGCGTGCCGCCTCGCCCGGCTCCCACAGCCGCGCGACGTTGACCCAGTCGAGCCCGCGCGAATGCAGCGCGCGTTGCGCGCGCTCGTACATCTCGAGGTCGTCGTGGCCGACGACCGAGGTCGGCGCGTTGATCAGGCGGTTGTACATGAGGGTCCGTTCCAGCAGCAGATCGGGCGCGCCGACCAGGCGGAAGGTCCACGACTCGACCAGCGTGCGGTCGGCGGCCAGCGGCTTGAACAGGCGCAGCGTCTGGATCGGCCCCTTGACCATGATGTTCGGCCAGTAGACGGTGTTGTGCCGCACCTCGCCGAGGATCTGCTGCGTGCGCTCTTCGCCGTAGGCGGCGACCATCGCCTCGTGGTAGCCGGGGATCGGCGAGTACGCGGCGTGGATCGAGTCGGCCACGCCGGTGTGGCCGTGGCCGTTGACCCAGACGCGGATGCCCATCTTCTCGAAGAACTCGTAGGGGCTGACGAAGGGCGCGAACAGCTCGACCGCCATCGGCTTCGGCGTGCCGGCCGGCGCTTCGTTCCACACCCGCACCGCGGTGCCGGCCGACGACTGGTGCGCGACCATCGGGTGGCAGGTGTCGGTCTGGTTGTCGACCAGCATCTTCCAGTTGCAGCGGTGCAGGTAGCGCAGCACGCCGCCGGCGACCTCGAGCCGGCCTGCGGGCGAGCGGTCGACCATGTTGTCGATCGTGCTCAGCGAATCGCCGAAGTAGTCGTCGAAGCCGATGCCTTGCGGGTTCAGCCGGCAGAATACGAAGTCGCGATATACGTTCACCGCGCCGACCGCGGCCAGCCCCTTGCTCGCCTCGCAGCGCTGGAACTGATCGTGCGCGTAGCCTTCGCGCAGCGGGACGTTGAGCAGGCTGCCGTCGGTGCGGTAGGTCCAGGCGTGGTACGGGCAGCGGAAGAACTTGCCCGTGCTGCCCTGCCCCTCGCAGACGAGCTGGACGCCCTTGTGCGCGCAGCGGTTGTGGAGCACGCGCACGCTGCCGTCAGTGTGGCGCACCATCACCACCGGCTGGTCGCCGACCGTCGTCGCGTAATAGTCGCCGGGTTGCGGCACCTGGCTCGCGTGGCCGACGTAGACCCAGCAGTTGGCGAACAGGTGCTCCATCTCGAGCGCGAACAGCTCGTCGTCGATGTAGCAGTCCTTGTGCACCTCGGCCTCGCGCACCAGCGCGGTCACGGTCTCGGGATGGTCACGGTAGCGGCCCATCGATGCTCCTCCTGTCCTGGCGCCTTCAGGCCGCCTGCGGCACGCGCTGCAGCTCGGCCTGCAGCGCCTGCCCGTCCTCGTCCGCCAGCGCCGCCTCGCGCAGCGCGGCGATGCGCTGCGCCGACGCGCCAGCACGCCAGACCTGCTGCACGGCATCGTACTTGCGCGAGCCGCGTTCGTGCGTGTCGCCGTAGCCCTTCAGCAGCCGCTGGCAGCGCACGATCTCGAGTGCGCGCGCCGGGCCTGCTTCCGCCGCCCGGCGGATGTCGGCCAGCCACGTCTCGATGCGCGCCTGCTCGGCGGCAAAGCGAAGCGTGCGCCGCCGCCAGCGCCTGAACCCCGCCAGCGCGTGCAGCAGCAGGTGCCCGCGCACGCCGCTGGTGTGCACGGTGCGGCCGTCGCGCGTGAAGCGCTCGACCACGCGGCGCAGCAGCCCCGGTGCCAGCAGCCGGCGACCGAGCGCGGCCGGCAGCACGTCGGCGATCTCCTGCAGCCGCGGGTGCATGAACTCGTGGATCTGCAGCAGCTGGTCCGCACCCGGCTTGACCTCGGCGCGCACGCGCTCGAAGCGCGAATCGCGCGTCTTCAGGTCGGCGACGCGGATCGCGTCTTCGTAGCTCATCGCCAGCGCCAGGTGGCGGGCGAGTTCGCGCTTCAGCGCGTCCGGCCCCGCGACGCTGTCGAGCCGGTCGAGATAGAGCGCGGCGTAGGCCGGATCCTGGTAGTCGACGGTGCGGCGCAGGCCTTCGACGACGATCGCGAGCGTCTCGCCGGCATGGGCCTGGGCGGCCCGCCGCAGCAGCGATCGGATCTGCGGCTGCGCCGAGTGCGGCAGCGCCGGCTCGGCCGCCCCGGGCGCGCCCGCGACAGGCGGTTGCGGAGGCCGCAGGGCGGCGCCTGCGGCCTCCGTCGCCGCGACCGCGGACTCCCCTTCGTGCGACGCACGCTCGAAGGCGGCCGCGAAGGCCGCGAGACTGGCCCGCACGCCGACGCCGCCGCGCTGCACCGTTGCCTCGAAGGCCGCACGGTCGAAAGGCAGCCCGCCGGCGGCGGCAAGCGCGCCGAACAGCACCGCGCTGATCACGCTGCCTCGGTCGGCCGCGAGCGCGGCCATGTCGAAGCCGACGAAACGCTGCGCCGCCTCACTTGCGGCCGCCAGCAGCGCCTGCGAATCGGCGCGGCCGTCGCCGGGCGCGATCTTCTCGGCGATCGCGTAGGCGCGGTGGGTCGATGCGATCAGCGTCGTGCGATCGGCCGTCACCAGCCCGCGCTGGACCGCGCGCGCCGCTTCCATCAGCTCGGACGCGAGCACGATGTCGACATCGCCCGGCAGCGGCATCAGCGCGAGCACCGGTGCCGCGCCGGCCGCGTCCGCCGCGGCTTGCGGGAACAGCTCGACGTAGTAGATCGTGGCACCGGTCCGCTGCGCGACGCCGGGCACCGACGTGGCCTGCGCGAGCCAGCCGTTCGATTCGGCCAGGTCGACGATCCAGTCGGCGAGCACGCCGCCGCCCTCGCCGCCCATGGCGAGGATCGCGATCTTGATCGGCTGCGGCGTATCCATCGTCAGAACGCGAAGCGCGCCCGCCGCGCCGCCGCGCGCCGCTGCAGCCAGCCGATCACCGCGCCGCGGGCGCGCTGGCGCAGCCGCTCCCACGCGCCGGGGTTGCTCACGATGCGCGCGCGGTAGAACGACGGGCACAGCACCGCGGCGTGCGCCACCTCGCCGCACAGCCCGCAGCCGACGCAGGAGTCGATCACCGCGGCGACCGGGTCGGTGCGCAGCGGATCGGGGTTCGGCTTGATCGTCAGGCTCGGGCAGCCCGACAGCCGGATGCACGAATGGTCGCCGGTGCAGGTGTCGGGGTCGACGCCGAAGCGCTCGCGCACGATCCGCTCGCCGCGCTCGGCCGCGGCGCGCTGCAGCGGCTTCTCGCGCCGCTGCCGGTTCAGCATGCACTCGCTCTGCGCGACCAGCACCTTCGGGCCGGGCTCTTTCGTCGTCAGCGCCTCGCGCAGCGCGCCGGTCATCGCCTTCAGATCGTAGGTGCGCGGCACGGTGCGCACCCATCGCACGCCGACGCCGCGCACCGCGCGCTCGATCGCATGGCCGGTGCTGCGGGTCGGGTTGGTCGCCTTCGACGACAGGATGTCCTGCCCGCCGGTGGCCGAGGTGTAGCTGTTGTCGACGACGATCGTCAGGTTGTCGCTGCGGTTGAACACCGCGTTCGCGATGCCGCTGGTGAGCCCGTTGTGCCAGAAGCCGCCGTCGCCCATGACCGAGATCGCGCGCTTGTCGGCCTCGACGTTCAATGCAGACGCGCCCGCCGCGCCGAGGCCGTAGCCCATCGTCGTGTTGCCGAGGTCGAACGGCGGCAGGATCGAGAACAGGTGGCAACCGATGTCGGCGCTGACGTGGTGGGCCCCCAGCTCGCGCTCGACCAGCTTCATCGCGGTGAAGATCGGCCGCTCCGGGCAGCCGGTGCAGAAGCCCGGCGGCCGTGCATGCACGGTGGCGTCGGCCCGGATCGGCACCACCTTCGGCGTCTCGCGCGCCATGCGGCCGTGGCGCTGCAGGAAGCGCCGCACGCCGGCGAGCACCGCCGCGGCGGTGTATTCCCCGGCCGCGGGCAGCAGGTCCTTGCCGTGCAGCACGGTCTCCGATCGCGCGCCGCGCAGGATCGCGGCGATGTTCTGCTCGAGGTAGTTCGGCTGCCCCTCCTCGACCAGCAGCACCGCGCGCTTGCCGGCGCAGAAGCGCTGGATCTCGGCGTCGACCACCGGGTAGGCGACGTTCATCACGTACAGCGGCAGCGTGCTGCGGCCGAAGACGTCGGCGAAGCCGAGCCGCTCGAGCACGCGCAGCAGCGTGTTCGCGTGCCCGCCCTGGACGATCAGCCCCAGGTCGTCGGCGCCTTCGGCGACGAACTCGTTCAGGCCCTGGTCCTGGATGAAGCGCACCGCCGCGGGCCAGCGCTCGTGCAGCTTCTCGTGCTCGTGCGCAAAGCTCGCCGGCGGCAGCACGATGCGGTGGGTGTCGCGCCGCGGCTGCTCGAGCGCCTGGCGCAGCGTGAACGCCGGCGTGCGGTTGTCGTCGGCGACGAAGCGGCCGTGCACGTGGCAGGCGCGGATGCGCAGCATCAGCATCACCGGCGTGCGGCTGGCTTCGCTCAAGGCGAAGCCGTCCTTCACCGCCTTGACGATCGCCGGCAGCCCGGGCCGGGGGTCGAGCAGCCAGACCTGCGACTTCATCGCGAAGGCGTGGCTGCGCTCCTGCATGATCGAGCTGCCCTCGCCGTAGTCCTCGCCGACGATGATCAGCGCGCCGCCGGTGACGCCGCCCGAAGCCAGGTTGGCGAGCGCGTCGCTCGCGACGTTGACGCCGACCGTGCCCTTGAAGGTGGCCGCGCCGCGCAGCGGGTAGTTGACGCTCGCTGCCAGGGCGGCCGCGGCGGTGGCCTCGCTGGCGCTGTTCTCGAAGTGGATGCCGTGCTCGGCGAGGATGTCCTGCGCGTCGGCCAGCACGTCCATCAGGTGCGAGATCGGCGCACCCTGGTAGCCGGCGACGTAGGCCACGCCCGATTCGAGCAGCGCCTTGGTCACGGCGAGGATGCCTTCGCCATGGAAGACCTCGCCGCGCTTCAGGCGCAGCTTCTTCACTTCCTCGGCGAAGGATCGTTCGGCCATCGTGGACGGTTCCCGGCGAGGGCTGCAATCTATTCCATTCGGAAATATTCCGTTCTCAGTGAAAGCCCGATGCGCACCCGGCCCGGCGGCGCCCAGAATGGCCGGCGCATGCCCGCCCGCCGCGACACCGTTTTCGTCGACGACTACCTGCCGGCCCTGCTCGGCCAGGCGAGCCAGCTGATCTCGGCGGAGTTCCACCGCGTGGTGCGCGAGCACGGCCTGTCGGTGCCCGAGTGGCGCGTGCTCGCGTCGCTGGCCGGCGGCCGGCCGTTGAGCACGGGGCTGCTGGCGCAGGTCTCGCTGACCAAGGGGCCGACGGCGACGCGCCTGCTCGACCGGATGGAGGCGCGCGGCCAGGTCGAGCGGCTGGCGCACGAAGCCGACCGGCGCGTGACGCGGGTGCGCATCACGGCCGAGGGCCAGCGCACCGTGTCGCGGCTGATGAAGCTGGCCAAGGAACACGAGAAGCGGGTGCTCGAGCCCTTCGGGCTCGACCGGGCCGAAGCACTGAAGGCCACGCTGCGGCAGATCATCGAACTGCATCGGCCGGGGTGACGCCGAGCTGTGACCCTCTGCACGGGTGTCGCGATCGCCCCGCGTGGTGCGCCCCACGGCCAACGGGCTGGCTCCCCTATCATGGATTGATATGAGGACTCCGACCGGAGCCCTGTGTCGATACCGAGGGCACTGCGATGCCTGGCTGGAGGTCACGGCCCATGCAAGTCGAGCGCAATGCTCTCGATCCATCGAGGTTCAATCCGGGTGCCGCGCTCCCCTATGAACTGCGGCTCGACGACATCCGCGCTGCCGTGCAAGACGTGTACGACTTCTTCTACGACGTCAATACCGGACTCATGGCCAAGGGCCTGGAGCGCCTCGACGACACACTGCGCCCGGCGATCATGTCCGGGGTGCTGTCCGACATGCTGACGGCCAGCGTCGCCAAGCATTCACGCGCGCTGGTCGTCAACCAGTACTTCAACGGCCATCCTGATCTGATCCTCAAGGGCGAGTACGCCGGCAACGCGGTGAAGGCCGGCGACAAGGGCATCGAGATCAAGACCACCCGCAAGGCCGGCGGCGCGGTCGACACGCATGGTGCGCGCGAGCAGTGGATGTGCGTGTTCGTCTACGACGTGGACAACCGCACCGAACCGGCCCGTGCACGCCGCCCGATGAGTTTCACCGAAATCTACCTGGGCCACGTGAGCGTGGCCGACTTCCGGCGCAACGAGCGCGGCGAACTCGGCACACGCACGGCGACCTTGCATGCCGCCGGAATAGCCAAACTGCGGCAGTCCTGGATCTATCGCGCCTGATCGGCCGGCACCGGCAGGACCGCGAGGCGGGGGATGGCCTCGGTGGCCAGCGCGAAGTAGTCGGGGTCGCGCTCGACGCCGATGCTGTCGTAGCCGACCGCTTCCGCTGCCGCGAGCGTGGAACCCGAACCCGCGAATGGGTCGAGGAGCACGCCCCTGCCCAATGGCAGCACGCCGCGCACCAGTTGGCGCAGGAAGGCCTGAGGCTTCAGGCTCGGGTGGTTGGCGAGTCTGCGCTCGGACGCGCGCGTCGGCGCCGACGCGATGACATCACCGAAGGGCTTGTTTTCGCCGACGCGGCGAAACCCGCCGGTGCCCCAGCGCCGAAGGTTGTCCTGCACCCGGCCGTCGAGCGGACTCCGGAACAGCAGCCACGGCTCCCACATCGAGCGCGGCATCACGCTGACGCCGTCGAACTCGAGGTGCGCGTGCTTGGGCCGATCTCCGCCACGCATCGTCATCACCAGGCGCACCAGTTCGCCGCGCCGTTCCAGGCCGGCACGCGCCAGTGCGTTCGACACCCGGTGCGACAGCAGCGGGTTGCTCGCGACCACCACGTTGGCACCGGGCACCAGAACCTCGAGCAGTGCGCGCGCCCAATCGTGGAAGAAGCGATCCAGCGCGTCGAGGTCGGTGGCCTTCAGCACCGTGAAGCGCGGCAGCGGCGAGCGCCTGGCGCCATCGAAGCTGGGCGGGATGCGCCACACGCCGCCCCGGCCGGCACGCAGCTTCTGCTGCTCGGTCTCGCTGTACTCGACCAGGCCGTAGGGCGGGTCGGTCACCACCGCATGGATCGATCGGCGCGGTTGCCGGGCTAGCCACTCGATGCAGCCGGCCTGGACGAGGCGCGCTCGGCCGAAGCGGTATTCGGCAGCCGCGTCCACTGCCGCGGGCGTGGTAGCCGCAGCGGCATCGCCGAAGCCAGCCAGAACATACTGGCCCCGTTCGGTGCGGGCAAACAGTTCCGGAGTGTTCAGCCGAAGGTACGAGCGCACCGACGATTGGGGCACAGTCTCGCCGATCAACAGTGACACCTGGTCGCAAACCTCGGCGACCGCCGCGCCCCTCGGACTGCGCTCGAGAACGTGAACGATGGCATCGCGCACTTGGCCTGGCCGTCTTCTGCTCATGGATCCGCTGACTGGATGCAGATACAGCATCATAGACGTCTGGACGTCGCGGCGTCCGGCCCAGCGCAGTCGACGGCTCCGCGGCGCCGTATCGGCGCCGTCGGCGGCGGGCTCGCGATCGGAGAACGCTGGCCGCGGCCGCGGGCAGCAGCCGCTACCGCCCCAGCTCCTTCGCGCTGACCCCGGCGATGCCCCAGTTCTCCTTTGGCATCTCGTGGATCCAGACGCGCACCGTCTCCTTCGGCGCGCCGACCGCCTCGACCAGCGCCTGCGTGACCTTCTCGATCACCGCCTTCTTCTGTTCGGCCGTCCGGCCTTCGAGCATGTAGATCTGGGCAAAGGGCATGGCGGGCTCCAGTTCAGACGAATCCAGTTCAGACGAATCGCAGGGACGTCTGCCCCAAGCCCTGCACGCGCAGCGTCACCGCATCGCCGGCTTTCACCGCGACCGCCTCGGTGATGCCGCCGGACAGCACCAGCGTGCCGGCCGGGATCTCCTCGTCGCGTGCACCGAGGTGGTTGGCGAGCATCGCCAGCGCCGCGGCCGGATGGCCGAGCACCGCGGCGCCGGCGCCGACGGCGACGACCTGGCCGTTCTTCTCGAGCACGACGCCGAGCGTGCGCAGGTCGAGGCCGGCCGCGTCGCCGGCCTGGCCGCCGATCACGAAGCGCGCGGCCGAGGTGTTGTCGGCGATCACGCTCTTCAGGTCGAACTTGAAGTCCCGGTAGCGGCTGTCGATGACTTCGATGCCCGGGAGCACGAAGTCGACCGCGGCGAGCACGGTGCCGACGTGGCAGCCCGGCCCCTTCAGCGGCCGCCTGGTCACGAACGCGATCTCGGGCTCGACCTTCGGGTGGATCAGCTCGCTGCAACGCACCTCGCCGCCGTCGGGCACCGCGTAGTCGTCGGTCATGAAGCCGAAGACCGGCGTCGTCACGCCCATCTGCTTCATCTTCGCGGGCGAGGTCAGGCCCGCCTTCAGGCCCGCGAGCCTCGACCCGCGCGCACGCTTGCGGCGCAGGATCTCGGCCTGGATCGCGTACGCGTCGTCCCAGTCCATGTCCGGGTGCTCGTCGGTGATCTTCACCGTGTCGCGCGCCTGCTGCTGGCAGGTCTCGAGATGCTCGGCCAGGCCCGCGATGGTCTCGGCGTCGAGCTTCATGCCGCCACCTTGCGCGCCTGCGCCTTGGCCATCGTCAGCGCCGCGTCCTCGATCATGTCCTCCTGGCCGCCGACCATCCTGCGCCGGCCCAGCTCGACCAGGATGTCGCGCGCCGACAGGCCGTACTTGGCCGCGGCCCGCTTCGCGAAGAGCAGGAAGGACCCGTACACGCCGGCGTAGCCGAGCGTCAGCGCATCGCGGTCGATGCGGATCGGGAAGTCCATGATCGGCACCACCCGATCCTCGGCGACGTCCTGGATCTTCCAGACGTCGACGCCGGTGTCGGCACCGAGCCGGTCGAGCACCGCAACCAGCACCTCCATCGGCGTGTTGCCCGCACCGGCGCCGAGCCCCGCGCTCGCGGCGTCGATGCGGTTCGCGCCGGCCTCGATGGCGGCGATGCTGTTCGCCACCCCCATCGCCAGGTTGTGGTGGCCGTGGAAGCCGAGCTCGGTCTCGGGCTTCAGCGCCGCGCGCACCGCGGCGATGCGGGCCTTCACGTCGTCGGGCAGCATGTAGCCGGCCGAGTCGGTGACGTAGATGCAGTTCGCGCCGTAGCCTTCCATCAGCCGCGCCTGGCCGACCAGCCCCTCGGGGCTGTTCATGTGCGCCATCATCAGGAAGCCCACCGTGTCCATGTCCATCCTGCGGGCCAGGCTGATGTGCTGCTCGCTCACGTCGGCCTCGGTGCAGTGGGTCGCGACGCGGATCGTGTGCACGCCCAGGTCGTGCGCCATCTTCAGGTGCTCGACCGTGCCGATGCCGGGCAGCAGCAGCGCCGAGACCTTGGCGCGCCGCATCAGCGGGATCACCGTCGACAGGTATTCCTCGTCGGTGTGCGCCGGGAAGCCGTAGTTGACGCTCGATCCGCCGAGACCGTCGCCGTGCGTGACCTCGATCAGCGGCACGCCGGCCGCGTCCAGCCCCTGCGCGATCGACGTCATCTGCTCCAGCGTCATCTGGTGGCGCTTCGGGTGCATGCCGTCGCGCAGCGTCATGTCGTGCAGCGTGATCTTCTTGCCTTGCAGGTTCATCGCTTCCTCCTCACGCCGCCACCGGTTCGAGCACCAGGCTGCCGGCGAGCATTTCTTCGGCGAACATCTCGGCGGTGCGCGCCGCGGCCGCCGTCATGATGTCCAGGTTGCCGGCGTACTTCGGCAGGTAGTCGCCCAGGCCCTCGACCTCGAGGTAGATCGACACCCGCCGGCCGTCGAACACCGGGCCGTTGACCAGGCGGTAGCCGGGCACGTACTTCTGCACCTCGGCGATCATCGCGGCGACGCTGGCCTCGATCTCGGCGCGCTTCGGCTCGTCCACCGTCAGGCAGTGGATCGTGTCGCGCATGATCAGCGGCGGGTCGGCCGGATTGATGACGATGATCGCCTTGCCCTGCTTCGCGCCGCCGACCTTCTCGACCGCGCCGGCCGTGGTCCGGGTGAACTCGTCGATGTTCTTGCGCGTGCCCGGGCCGACCGAGCGGCTGGAGACGGTGGCGACGATCTCGCCGTAGGCGACGGGTTGCACGCGCGAGACGGCGTAGACCATCGGGATCGTCGCCTGGCCGCCGCAGGTGACCATGTTGACGTTCATCTCGCGCTTGCCCACATGCTCGCGCAGGTTGACCGGCGGCACGCAGTACGGGCCGATCGCCGCCGGCGTGAGGTCGATCATCATCGCGCCGAGCGCGTTGACCTTGCGCGAGTTCTCGGCGTGCACGTAGGCGCTGGTCGCGTCGAACACGATCTGCACGCCGTCGGCCTTCAGCCACGGCAGGAGGCCGTCGACGCCGTCGGCGGTGGTCTTCAGGCCCATCTCGCGGGCCTTCTTCAACCCGTCACTCGTGGGGTCGATGCCGACCATCCAGACCGGCTCGAGCACCGCGCTGCGCTGCAGCTTCGCGAGCAGGTCGGTGCCGATGTTGCCCGGCCCGATCAGCGCACACTTGATCTTCTTCATCGCTCGAAGTCCTCGTTTCAGTTGAAGCGCACCGAGCAGCCGCCCAGGCCGCCGATGCCGACGCGCAGGCTGTCGCCGGAGCGCACCGGCACCATCGCCCCGAGCGCGCCCGAAAGCACGATTTCGCCGGCCTTCAGCGCGATGCCCAGCCGCCCGAGCGTGTTGGCCAGCCAGGCCATCGCCGTCAGCGGCGAGCCCATCGTCGCGGCGCCGGCACCGGTGACGACCACCTCGCCGTTCTTCTCGAGCACCATGCCGCAGGTGCCCAGGTCCAGGCGGCGCGGGTCGACCAGACGGTCGCCGAGCACGAGCACGCCGCAACTGGCGTTGTCGGCGACCGTGTCCTGGATCCTGATCTTCCAGTCGCGGATGCGCGAGTCGACGATCTCGAAGCAGGCCATCACGCCCTCGGTCGCGGCGAGCACGTCGGCCGCGCTCAGGCCCGGGCCCATCAGGTCGCGCTTGAGCAGGAAGGCGATCTCGCCCTCGGCCTTCGGCTGGATCAGCGTGTTCGCTCCGACCGGCTGGCCCTCGTTGTAGACCATCGCGTCGGTCAGCATGCCGAAGTCGGGCTGGCGCACGCCGAGCATGTCCATCACCGCCTGCGAGGTGACGCCGATCTTCTTGCCGACGATGCGCTCGCCGTCCTGCAGCCGGCGCGCGATCATGCGCCGCTGGACCTGGTAGGCGTCCTCGATCGTGAGGTCGGGGTGGCGGTCGGTCAGCGGCTCGACGACGCGCCGGTCGCGCAGCGCCAGGTAGAGCTCGTCACCCAGCCGCTCGATGTCGTCTGCGTTCATTCAGCTTCTCTCCGAATCGTCGGCCTCGGCGAGGAAGTCCTCGACCAGGCGGTTGAAGCGCGCGTTGTGCTCGATCTGCGTCCAGTGGCCGCAGTGGCCGAAGACGTGCAGCTGGCTGT
Source organism: Burkholderiales bacterium (assembly GCA_017302495.1). Taxonomy (GTDB): domain Bacteria; phylum Pseudomonadota; class Gammaproteobacteria; order Burkholderiales; family Burkholderiaceae_C; genus Rubrivivax. The sequence continues at coordinate 11,874 of JAFLDG010000023.1, read as the reverse complement.
TCGGGATCCACCGGCTCAGCGTCAGCGAGTTCTGCAGCGGGATCACCTGGTCCTCGCGGCCGTGGATCACCAGCGTCTCGTGCGGCAGCGCGCGGATGTCGGCTTCGGCACTGGCCATCGCGTCGACCCACCGCTGGCGCGGCGCCGGGAACATCGCGGCGAACGACGCCTGGAAGCCCGGGCGGATGCTCGCCTCGTAGCGCAGCCGGGCGAGATCGTCGTTCACCAGCGCGCGGTCGTGGGCGAAGATGTCGAGCAGCCGGCGCATGGTGGCCAGCGACGGCTCGTAGCCCCAGACCGCGTCGAGCCCGGGCGTGATCGGGAACGGCACGCCGACCGAGCCCATCAGCACCAGCCGGCGCACGCGCTGCGGATGGCGGATCGCCAGCGCCAGCGCCAGCGCACCGCCGAAGGAGTTGCCCACCAGGTCGACGCGCCCGAGGTCGAGCGCGTCGAGCAGGTCGATCGCCTGCCGCACCCAGGCGTCCATGTCGTAGCGCTGACCCGCCGGCCGGTCGGTATGGCCGAAGCCGACCATGTCGGGGGCGATCACGCGGCGCCTCCCGGCGAGCGCCGGGATCACCAGCCGCCAGTTGGCCCACGCGCTGACGCCCGGGCCCGAACCGTGGATCAGCAGCACCGGCGCGCCGCGCCCGGCGTCGTGCACGTTGGACTCGAAGGCGCCGGTGCGGATGCGCACCCCGAGTTCCGGATCGGCGGTCATGCCCCTCTCCTGCGGCCTGCCGCTGTCGCGAGCCGGGTCACAGCTTCACCATCACGTTGCGCAGCTCGGTGTAGAACTCGAGCGAATGCACGCCGCCTTCGCGGCCGATGCCCGACGCCTTGGCGCCGCCGAAGGCGGTGCGCAGGTCGCGCAGGAACCAGCTGTTGATCCAGCACAGGCCGACGTCGATCTCGCGCGCGGCGCGGTGCGCGGTGCCGAGGTCGCTGGTCCACACCGTGGTCGCGAGGCCGTAGTCGGTGTCGTTGGCGAGCGCGATCGCCTCGTCGACGGTGTCGAACGGGGCGATGTGGCAGCACGGCCCGAAGATCTCCTCGCGCACGATGGTCGCGGTCTGCGGCAAGCCGGTCCAGATCGTCGGTTCGACCCAATGGCCGGCGGCGAAAGCGCCGCCCATCGCCGGCACGCCGCCGCCGGTGATCACCGTCGCACCCTCGGCGCGGGCGCGCTCGTAGTACGACAGCACCTTGCGCTTGTGCTCGGCCGAGATCAGCGGGCCGAGCGTCACGCCGGGCTCGTCCGACGGGCCGACCTTCAGCGCTTCGGCGCTGGCCTTCAACGCGGCGACGAAGCGGTCGAAGATCGGCCGCTGCACGTAGACGCGCTCGGTGCCGAGGCACACCTGGCCGCAGTTCTCGAAGGCGCTGCGGGTGATGCCGGCCACCGCCTTGTCGAAGTCGGCACCGGCGAAGACGACCGCCGCGTTCTTGCCGCCGAGCTCGAAGCTCACCGGCCGCACGCCCTTGGCCGCCGCGGCCATGATCGCCTCGCCGGTGCGCGTTTCGCCGGTGAAGGTGATGCCGTTCACGCCCGGATGGCGGGTCAGGAACTCGCCGGCCGAATCCGGCCCGAAGCCGTGCACGACGTTGTAGACGCCCGGCGGCACGCCGACCTTGTTCATCACCTCGCCGAGCAGCGTCGCGGTGGCCGGCGTCTCCTCGCTCGGCTTGACCACCACGGTGTTGCCGCAGGCCAGCGCCGGGCCGACCTTCCAGGTCATCAGCAGCAGCGGCAGGTTCCACGGGCAGACGACCGCGACCACGCCGAGCGGCGAGCGCAGCGCGTAGCTCAGCGCCGTGCCGCCGTCGGGCGTGGCCATCTCGAAGCTCTCGGTCGGCACGTTCTTGACGATGTCGGCGAAGACCTTGAAGTTCGCCGCGCCGCGCGGGATGTCGACGTGCGCAGCCAGCGACTTCGGCTTGCCGGTGTCGGCGATCTCGGCGGCGAGGAAGTCGTCGAAGCGGCGGTTGATCTCGTCGGCGACCGCGTACAGCAGCTCGACGCGCCTGACGACGCTCATCCGGCCCCAGTCGCCCTTCAGCGCCCTGCGCGCGGCATGCACCGCGGCGTCGACCTCCGCCCGGCCGGCCTCGTGGACGAGGCCGATGACGCGGTCGTCGACCGGCGCGCGCTTCTCGAAGGTCCGGGCCGTGGCGACGAATTCGCCGCCGATGAAGTTGTGGAACTGTTTCATTTCATGCTCTCGTCCTGAAGGTGCGCAGCGGGCCCGGCACGGACACGACGCGACGGGCCGTCACGACAGCCCGATGGCCGCGAGGCCCGCGCGCGCGCAGGCCTCGTCCTGCTCCGCCGACCCGCCCGACACGCCGATGCCGCCGATCAGCACGCCGTCCTCGCGGATCGGCAGCCCGCCGCCGAAGATCACCAGCCGCGGCCGCTCGCTCAGGCCGATGCGCAGGCTCTTGTCCTGCGCCAGGATCGACATCCACTGCGAGGTCGGGAAGCCGAAGCTCGCCGCGGTGTAGGCCTTGTCGATCGCGATCTCGACCGAATGCAGGAACGCGCCCGGCATGCGCAGGAAGCCGGCGAGCACGCCCGAGGCGTCGGTCACCGCCACGTTGATGCGGATGCCCTGCGTCGCCGCATGCGCCACCGCCGCCTGCAGCGCGGCCGCAGCCGCGTCGGCGCCGATGGCGCGCTGCGCCACGCTGTGCGTCGGGTGCCCCATCGCCGCCCCCGCGCCTCAGGTGTAGACCTCGGTGAACGACGGCACCAGCGCCCCCGTGTGATAGAAGATGCCGGTGCCGAGCTGGTCTTCGGTCCAGGTCGTCACCGGGCGGTCGGGCTGCGCCAGGTAACCCAGGCCGGCGAAGGTCTCGTTGCGGTTGCCGCTCGGGTCGAAGAAGTAGATCGTCTCGCCGCGCGTGATGCCGTGCCGCGTCGGCGCGACGTCGATGCGCACCTTCTTCTTCGCCATCACGTCGGCCGCCTTCAGCACGTCGTGCCAGGAGTCCAGGTAGAAGGCGATGTGGTGCAGCCCGTTCGTCGGCCCGCCGACGAACGCGATGTCGTGCGGCGTCGTGGTGCGCGTCATCCAGGTCGCGGCCTGGATCGCGCCGCCCGGCCCGACGACGACCTGCTCGGTCAGGAAGAAGCCCAGCGCCTCCTTCATGAAGGTCGTGTTCTCGGCCACCTTGTTCACGCCGGTCTCGGGGTTCAGCTCGCACATCAGCAGCAGGTGGTCGAGCCAGTGCGCGCCGGCGCCCTTCAGGTCGTCGGGCCACGGGTCCGGGTTGGTCGTGCCGACGTCGGTGCCGACGTACTCCTTCATCGCGTACAGCCGCATCTCGTGGCCGCTCGGCAGGTTGAACTGCAGCATGCGGCCGGTCGCCGGCAGCGTGCCCTCGGGCAGCATCGTCGTCTTCACGCCGCAGGCCTCGACCCGCCGCTGCAGGTCGTCGAGGTCGGCGTCGTCCTGCACCTTGTAGGCCACGTGGTTCAGCCCGGCGCGGTCGGACGGCGTCAGGATCAGCGAGAACTTGTCCCACTCGTCCCAGCACTTCAGGTAGACGTTGCCGGCCTTGTCCTGCATCGTCGTCTTCAGCCCGAGCACGTTCTCGTAGTGCTTCACGGCTGCGGCCATGTCCATCACACGCAGGCTGGCGTGGCCGATTCTCAGTACACCCATCACAGCTCTCCTCGGGTTTGCTGCGTTCGCAGCGTGGAACCATCGTTCGCCGCGACGGCGAACCCTTTCGAAAACGGCTTGGCGAGCTTGCCCACCGCATGCAGCCGCACCGCCGTGACCGGCGAGACGCGGCAGGCGAGCGTGATGCCGCACGCCTCCTCCTCGACGCTGACGTGGGCGCGGCTGATCGGCCCGAGCGCCCGCACCTCGCCCTCGACGATCTGCACCTTGCACACGCCGCAGCCGCCGTTGACGCAACCCACCGGGATGCCGCGCCGGCCGAGCTTGAGCATGCCCTGCAGCAGGCTTTCGCCGACCGCGCAGGGGTAGGTCTCGCCGGTGGTCTCGACGCGCACGCTCACCTTGGGTCGGGTGTCGAACAGCATCGCCGACTCACACGCGCTTGAACAGCGGGCTGCGCGTCGCGCCGGCATCGGCCGCCGAGAGGAACTTCTCGGTGTAGATGTCGCGCTCGAACAGCCGCCCCTGCATCAGCGTCGCGATGCAGGCCTCGACCATCGGCGGCGGGCCGCACAGGTAGGCCTTGTGCCCCGCGAAACTGTCGCCGACATGCGCCTTCGCCGCCTCGTGCACGAAGCCGCGCGCGCCGGACCAGTCCGAGCCCTCGGGCTCGTCGGACAGCGCCGGCACGTAGCTGAAGTTCGGGTGCTTCGCCGCCAGCGCGCGGAATTCGGCGTCGTAGTACAGCTCGGCGCGCGTACGCTGGCCGTAGACCAGCGTGATCGGCAGCGTGCTGCCGCCCTCGAGCAGGTCGAGGATCATCGAGCGCGGGCTCGACAGCCCCGAGCCGCCGGCCATGAACAGCATCGGCACCGCGGCCGACTTGCGGACGAAGAAGCGGCCGTAGGGCCCCGCCAGGCGCAGCCGCTCGCCGACCGTCAGCTTCTGGTGCAGGTAGCCGGTGCCGGCGCCGCCGGCCACGATGCGCACGTTCAGCTCGATCTCGCCGGTGCGCTCGACCTCGGCCGGGGAGTTGGCGATCGAGAACGCCCGGCTCTGCCCCAAGCCCGGGATCTCGAGCTGCACGTACTGCCCGGCCTGGAAGTGGATCGGCCGGTCGATCCGCAGGTGCAGCGCCTTGATCGTCGGCGTCAGGTCGACGATGCGGCTCACGGTGGCGGCGTAGTCGCGCACCGGGATGACCTCGGCATCGGGCTCTTCGTCGATGTCGGCCTCGATCGTGGCGTCGCTGTGCAGCGTGCAGCAGCAGGCCAGCGTCTTGCCGTCGTCGCGCTCGAAGTCCATCAGCGCGAACGGATTCGCCGCGCCGTGGTCGACCTCGCCGTCGCACACCTGCACCTTGCAGGTGCCGCACAGCCCGTGGCAGCAGGCGTGCGGCAGGTAGATGCCCTGGCGCAGCGCGGCGTCGAGCATCGTCTGCCCGTCCTCGACCTCGATGGTCGCCCCGAGCGGCTCGATCGTCAGTTGGTAGCTCATCGCCAAACCCCGCGATCGTGGCGGGTCAGCTGAAGCTGCCCTCGATGCCGGTCAGGCCGGGCGAGCGGAAGCGGATCACGTCCTTGTGCTTCAGCCCGTTGTCGGCCAGCGACTTCGACGGATCGGGGGACCACGGCTGCCCCGACTTGAACCACTGCACCTGCGACCAGTCGATCTTCGCGAAGTCCGGATGCCAGCCGTAGACGCCCGGCAGCACGGCCGTGGCCAGCGCGCCGAAGGGCGTGTCCGGCGGCAGGGGCAGGCAGAACGGCGCGCAGAACAGCAGGTGGTCCTCCCAGCCGATGTACAGCAGCGGCGCGGGGAAGTTCTCGCGCACGTCGCGCGGCGCGAAGGCGTAGGTATCGATGGCGACGACGCTCATTTCGGTGCTCCTTCGATGCGCTCGCCGCGCCAGGCGGCGAAGTTCTTCTGGTCCTCGGATCCTTCGAAGTCGAAGTTGTCGCGGCCGACCTCGAGCTCGTAGTAGTCGAGCACCGCGAGCAGCGGATCGAAGCCCTCCCGCGTCGGGTCGGTGCCGGGCTTGAAGCAGTGGCCCTGGTAGATCTGGTGCACCGGCAGCCAGCTCTGCACGAACTTCTCCGGCTCGAAGTCGAAGATGCCCTTGCAGTGGTCGCTGCAGAAGTGGTACTTGTCGCCCAGGTAGTCGCTCTCGCGGTAGCAGATCTTGGTCGGGTCGCCGGGCTCGGTGAAGAGCATCGGGATCTGGCAGGTCGTGCACAGCATCGGCAGCGTCTTGTTGTAGAAGCGGTTGCCGGCGCGCTGCTGCTCGCGGAAGTACTCCAGCCGCGGCCGGTGGTACCTGTCGAAGCTCTCGGGATACTTCTCGCTCAGCCAGGCCATCTCGTCGTCGCTCGGCACCCAGGTGTGGAACGGCGCGGCGGCGTTGTAGTTGTAGAAGGTGTTCCAGGCCTGGTGGCTGATGTGGTCCTTGCCCTCGCAGGCGTCCTTCCAGCCCAGCGGCTCGCGGATGCCGTAGCGCGCGAGGTCCTTGAACAGCGCCCCGCCGTTCTCCTCGGCGTACATCTCCCAGGCTTCCTTCCAGCTCATCACGCGCTTGGGCAGCATGTAGTCCTGCATCATCGCCACCAGCGTCAGCAGCCGGTAGCCGCGCCAGAACCACTTGTCGATCCAGCGCTGCACGATCGGCACGTTGGCCGGGTCCTGCTCGAGCATGAACTTGATGCACTCGATGCCCAGCGTCATGTGGCGGCTCTCGTCGCTCTGCGCCGAGAAGCCGAAGGTCACGGTCGACATGTCGCCGTTGTGCGCCGCGCCGCTCATGAAGGGCACGAACAGCAGGTTCGTCAGCACGTACTCGAACGAGAAGCTGACCGCGGTCAGGAACTCGAACGGCCCGGCGCTGATCGCGTCCTCGAAGAAGGACTTCGGCACGCTCAGGTACCACACCCGGTCGAACCAGTGGTTCGAGTGGTGCATGCCGTTGAAGTACTTGTTGTAGTGGCTGATCGCGTGCGTCTCGGTCTGGTAGTGGCGCAGCTCGTCGATCGACTGCATCTGCGCCGCGACCCGTGCGCCCTCGCCGGTGAACTGGCGGCCGACGTGCGCGAAGCCGCGGTGCGCGCAGTACTCGAGCGGCGTCACGCCCTGGATGAACAGCTTCAGCGCGTTCACGTAGCGCGCGTCGGCCACGCCGAGCTGGCCGTTGTTCTGCGCGAAGGCCTCGATCACCGCGTAGAGCTTCTTCTCCTTCTCGCCCTGGTACTTCCAGTAGGCGTCCATCGTCAGGCGGAACGGGTCCTCCCACTTGTCCCAGTCGTGGATCTTGATGCCCTCGTACTTGTCGTACGGGTACACCTTGTCCATCGGCTGGTAGGTGGTCTCCCAGCCGAGGCCGCGCGTCATCGCCGCGTAGCGGTCCTTCAGGCCGAGCTTCTTCTTCGCGACACGGGTGTCCATGCTCGTCGTCTCCGGTGGTGTCAGTGCTTCCAGCTGAGCGTCAGCTGGTCGTCGTCTTCGTCGATGTGGCCCGACAGCGTCACCAGGTTGACGTGGATCTGCTGCAGGTCGTAGGGGCGGCCGGTCTGCTCCTCGATCGTCGCGCGGCGGATCGTCAGCCGGTTCGGCGCGTCGATCTTGACCAGGCCGGGCGAGTGCACGACCTTGGCCGCGGGGTTGTCGGCGACGATCGCGTCGACCACCGGGCGCGACTCTTCGTTGTGCTGGAACGCGATGAATACGTTGGACATTCGGGTCTCCTGCGGGCTGCGGGGTCAGGCGCCGATGCCGCTCTTGCGGCAGCGGTCGGCGAGCGTGGTCCGGGCGTCGTCGAGCGCCGCGGCGCCGGCACCGCCCAGCGCCAGCTCGGCGACCGGCGCGAGCGCGGCGGCGGCGCGCTCGGTCCAGGCCTGCGCCCATTGGCTCAGCAGCGTGCGGTTCGCGGCGGATTCGGCGGCGGCCGCCTTGACCACCGCGTCGACCCAGCGCGCGCTCTCGTCGTGCCACTCGGGCATGAACGCGGTCAGCATCGCCACCGCGGTGCCGCCCTTCAGCGCGACATGGTCGTCGACGAAGCTGCCGTAGACCAGCGGGTACAGCAGACCGTCGAGCACCAGGTTCTGCGCGACGAACAGCTCGAACGGGTCGCTCAGCACGAAGCTGTCCTCGACGGCACGGCGCAGCAGTTGCCAGGCGGCGCCGTCGAGCCAGTCGCGCTTGCCTGCGTCGAGCACCGCCGGCTCGCCCAGCGTCAGCCCGAGCCGCGTCAGGTACTGCGCCGCGCCGAGGTTGTCCATCGCGTGGAACATCGCCGGCGCCGTGAACGCCGTCCCGTAGCCGTAGGCGCAGATCGACGCGTTGTTCATGTTCGCGCCCCAGGCCGCGTGGCGCAGCGGCATCAGCACCTTCAGCGCCAGCCGGCGCACGTCGTCGGGGATCTTGTCGACCATGCCGCGCTGGTCGACGAACTGGAAGTTCGACTCGATCGAGTCCTGCTGGCGCGCGCGCGTCATCGTCCAGCTCGCGTAGTAGAACTGGCGCGGGTCCTTCAGCACGTACCAGTCGGCGAGCTCGATCCGGCTGCGCGAGGCGTCGAACAGTTCGTGCTGCGGGTCCCAGGTCGGGCGGTAGTGGAAGTTCACCGCAGGCTGCGCGCCGAGCGTGGCCTCCTGGTAGCGCGAGGCGGTCTTGTCGCCGCCGATGTACTTCGCGACGTGCGCGAAGGTCTGGCGCAGCGGCTGGATCTCGCGCGCCTGCAGGTCGATGTTCATGCAGTGTCTCCAGTTTCTCCGGTGGGGCGGGGGTCGGGTCCGGGCGGGGTGTCGAGCCGGATGACCCGGTTGACGGCACAGAACTCGGCGAAGGCGGCCGGCGGCAACATCAGCTCGACCGCCAGCTCCGGCCAGCCGATCGAGAACTCGAAGGCGACCAGGCCGTTCGGCCGGGTCTCGAGGACCCGGACGAAGCGGCGTGAGGTGTCGACGGTTTCGGTCATGGCCCCCGGCCTTACGCAAGCGGCTTGCCAGAATCTCGCGAACAGGAAGAAATCTCGATAATCATCGGGAAAACACCTAATCGAAGGTCCCTGGCGGATGCCTTCGGACAGCGGGTCTGCCCCCGACGGCGGCCAGCCGCCGCTCCGAAAGTCCCACTCGAGCGCACGGTATTTCACGGAATGGAGCAGGCCGAAAGCCGGCTTTGATCATTTGGTGAACCCCGGACCGGGCGGCCCCGGGCGGCGGCGCAAGCCTCCGTGTTTCGGGTAATCTCGAGATTCATTCGAGACAAGGGTTGTCGTGGATCCGAAGCTGAAATACCCGCCCGACGCCGACCTGCGCCGGCTGCTGCGCTTCACCCCGGACAGCGGCGCGATCTGGCTCGGCGACCGGCGCATGGTGCTGCTGCACACCGCGGCGCTGAGCGCGCTGCGCCAGGACCTGATCGGCTCGGTCGGCGAGCAGCACGCCCGGCGCCTGCTCACGCGCATGGGCTACGCCAGCGGGCTGCGCGACGCGGAGTTCGCGAAGAAGACCCGCCCGGGGCGGCCGCTCGCCGAGATGTTCCTCGTCGGCCCGCAGCTGCACATGCTCGAGGGCGCGGCGCGGGTCACGCCGCTGCGCATGGAGATCGACGCCGAGGCCGGCCGCTTCGACGGCGAGTTCCGCTGGGACGACTCGTGGGAAGCCTACGCCCACCGGCAGAAGTACGGCGTGGTCGACGAGCCGGCGTGCTGGACGCTGCTCGGCTACGCCAGCGGCTACACCTCGGCCTTCATGGGCCGGCTGATCCTGTTCAAGGAGGTCGCCTGCGCCGCCTGCGGCGCCGACCACTGCCACATCCACGGCCGGCCGATCGAGGACTGGCCCGACGGCGAGGCGCACCGCCACTACTTCGAGGACGACTCGCTGCTGCAGACGCTGCAGAGCCTGAGCCTGCAGGTCGAGGCGCTGACCTCGACGCTCGAGCCGGCCACGCAGGGCGGCACGCTGATCGGCGCGTCGAAGGCCTTCCGCCACGCCCAGCAGCTGCTGCAGCGCGCGGCCGCGACGAACGTGACCGTGCTGCTCACCGGCGAGACCGGCGTCGGCAAGGAGCGCTTCGCGCGCGCGCTGCACGAGCTGTCGGAGCGCGCGCGCGCGCCGTTCGTCGCGGTGAACTGCGCCGCGCTGCCGGCCGAACTGATCGAGGCCGAGCTGTTCGGCGTCGAGAAAGGCGCCTACACCGGCGCCCATGCCGCGCGCGCGGGCCGCTTCGAGCGCGCCGCAGGCGGCACGCTGTTCCTCGACGAGGTCGGCGAGTTGCCGCTGCCGGCACAGGCCAAGCTGCTGCGCGTGCTGCAGGAAGGCGAGATCGAGCGCCTCGGCGGCGAATCGGTGCGCAAGGTCGACGCGCGGCTGGTCGCGGCGACGAACGTCGACCTCGAAGCGGCGGTCAAGGGCGGCCGCTTCCGGCGCGACCTGATGTACCGGCTGAACGTCTACCCGATCCGCATCCCGTCGCTGCGCGAACGCGCCACCGACATCGAGCCGCTGGCCCAGCACATGCTCGCGCGCTTCTCGGCGCTGCACCACAAGCGCCTGAGCGGCTTCGGCGACCGCGCGCTGCAGGCGCTGCAGCGGCACGACTGGCCGGGCAACGTGCGCGAACTGGAGAATCTGGTCGAACGTGGCGTGATCCTTGCAAGCCAGGGCGGCACCGTGGAGCTCGAAGATCTCTTCCCGAACTGGCCCGACGCGGTCGAGACCGGCGTCGACCACCGCGGCCAGCTCGCCGCGGTCGCGCCGCCGCGGCAGCGCGAGCTGTGCGCGCGCATCGTCGACTGCGGCGTCCCGCTCGAGGCGCTCGAGCAGCAGGTGCTCGAGCTGGCGGTCGAGCGCGCCCGGGGCAACCTGTCCGGCGCCGCGCGGCTGCTCGGCATGACGCGGCCGCAGCTGGCCTACCGGCTCAAGCGCCGCGGCGCCGCCGCCGAACACGAGGAGGCGCCCTGATGCTGCCCTCGAACAAGTTCAGCGCGGCGTACCGGCCGCCGCCGGACGACGCGCCGCGCACGCTGGTCGAGCGCGCCTACCTCGGTCTGCGCCACGACATCGTCTGCGGCCGGCTCGCGCCGGGCGAGCGGCTGCGCGTCGAACACCTGAAGGACCAGTACCGGGTCGGCGCCGGGACGCTGCGCGAGGCGCTGCAGCTGCTGCTGTCGGACGCGCTGGTCACGGTCGAGGGCCAGCGCGGCTTCCGCGTCGCGCCGATCTCGCTCGCCGATCTGGAGGACGTGACGAACCTGCGCGTGCTGGTCGAGACCGAGGCGCTGCGCCAGTCGATCCGCAACGGCGACGCGCGCTGGGAGGCGGCGCTCGTCGCCGCCTTCCACCTGCTCGCCCGGGCCGAGGCCCAGCCCGACCGGATCGACCCCGCCGTCTACGAGCAGCGCAACAAGGCCTTCCACGAGGCGCTGATCGCCGCGCACGACTCGGCCTGGAGCAAGTACGTGCTCGGCATCCTCTACCGCCACGCCGAGCGCTACCGCAACCTGAACCTGCGGCTGACCGCGGCGCACGCGGCCCCGCGCGACGTGCACCGCGAGCACGAGGAGATCTTCCGCGCCGCGATCGCCCGGCAGGAGGCGCGCGCCGCGCTCGCGCTCGAGGCGCACGTGCGGCTGACGCTCGACATCGTCAAGCAGCAGGCCTCCGCCGCCGCCGCGCCGGCACCGGTGCCGGCGTCCCTGCCGGCCTGATCGACGAAGCGCGGGGCACGAGCCCGATCCGGCCGCGGCCGGATCGGGCAGGACCGGTGGGCCCCGGGATCGCGGGCGCCGGCGTGCGCGGCGGGCCGGCCGGGGCCGACCCCGGTCAGTGCAGGCGGATGCCCTGGTCGAAGGTCCAGGTGCGGCGGATCTCGACCACGTCGAACTCGCCGGCCAGCACCGGCGGAAAGGGCGGGTACGGCCGGTGGCTCTCGACGATGCGCCGCACCGCCTCGTCGACCTCCGCCGCGCCGCTGGAGACGACGAAGGTCACCGCCTCGACCGAGCCGTCGCTGCGGATGGCCACGGTCACCATCGGCGGCGTGCGCAGCCGCTTCGCCAACTCGCGCACCGTGTCGATCGGCGTGTCGAACTGGATCTTGCGTGCCCACGCTTCCGCGTAACGCACGAGTTCCGCGTTCGGGTCGGCACGACCCCACAACCGGGCGCGGCGCGCGGTGCTCAACGACAGCGGCAGCTGCGCACCGGGCGGGCGGGCGGCCGCCGGCGCGGGATCGCGCCGGG
>JAFLDG010000229.1 GCA_017302495.1 Burkholderiales bacterium | reverse complement strand
CGAGCTGCCCGCCGAACCACCCGCCGAAGCGCCACGATGAAGCTCGTGCTGTTTTCGCCCTCGGGCGTGGTTCTGCACGCCGCGCCGCTGCGGCTGGCTGCGAAGCGGCTCGGCGCCCTCGGCTTCGAGGTCGCGCTCGACCCGGCGGCGCTGCTGAAGCACCAGCGCTTCGCCGGCGACGACGAGGTCCGGCTGCAGGCGCTGCACCGGGTCGCGGCCGCGGCGCCGTCGGTGGCGCTGGCCACGCGCGGCGGTTATGGCCTGACGCGGGTGCTCGACCGCATTGCCTGGAAGCGCATGGCACGCAGTGTCGAGCGCGGCACGCGCTGGGTGGGCCTGAGCGACGTGACCGCGCTGCAGCTCGGGCTGCTCGCGCATACCGGCGCGCCGAGCTGGGCCGGGCCGACGGCGGTGGAGGACTTCGGCCGCGCCGACGCCGACGGCGGCGTCGACGAGGTCACCGCCGGCGCGTTCGGCGAGGCGATGCGCGGCGAGCTGCACGCGGTCGGCTTCCGCACCGAGGCCGGCTTCGACGGGCTGCAGCGCCGCGGCCTGCTGTGGGGCGGCAACCTGAGCGTGCTGCTGTCGCTGCTCGGCACGCCGCACTGGCCGCGGGTGCCGGGCGGCATCCTGTTCCTCGAGGACGTGAACGAGCAGCCGTACCGGGTCGAGCGCATGCTGCTGCAGCTGCTGCAGGCGGGCGTGCTCGGCGCCCAGCGCGCCGTGCTTCTCGGCGACTTCTCGGTGCGCACGAAGTCGCCGCTGGACCGCGGCTTCTCGCTGCGGGCCGCGGTGGCGCAGTTGCGCGCGCGCACCAAGGTGCCGATCGTCACCGGCCTGCCCTTCGGCCACGTCCCGACGAAGCTGACGCTGCCGGTCGGGCGCCGGGTCGAGCTGGCGGTGCAGGGGCGCGACGTGTTCGTCGGCTGGTAGTTGCCCGGGGGCCGGCGCGGCAGGCGGGCTGGCTAGAATCGCGGCCGCGAGCCCGCAGCCGCGCCGGCCACCCGCCGGAGCCGTTGCGGGCGCTTCGTTTTGTCGCCGTGCGGATCCGCGGCGGCACTCACCGTTTCTCTGCACCGCATGCGCGGCTTCTTCTCCCCGGCTATCGATCGCGGCCCTCGTGCCGGCTGGCGCCGCGCCCTCGCGCTGCTGGCGGTCTGGCTCGCCGCGGCGCTGGCCGCCGGCTGCGACAACAACCCGTGGCCCAGCGGCGTCGCGGCGACCAACACGTCGTTCAGTGCGGTCGTCGAGAGTTCGCCGCGGCACCTGGACCCGACCGCGTCGTACTGGTCGAACGACACGCCGTACACCTACCAGATCTACGAGCCGCCGTACGGCTACCACTACCTGAAGCGGCCGTTCCAGCTGATGCCGAAGTCGGCGGCCGAAGTCGCCCGGCCGCGCTACGTCGACAAGGACGGCCGGCCGTTGCCCGACGACGCGCCCGGCGACCAGGTGGCCGAGAGCATCTACGACGTGCCGATCAAGCCGGGCATCCTGTTCCAGCCGCACCCGGCCTTCGCCCGCGACGAGCAGGGCCGGTACCGCTACCACGCGCTGCAGCCGGGCGAGATCGGCCAGCGCCGCACGCCGCTGGACTTCGAGCACCAGGGCACGCGCGAGCTGGTCGCCGAGGACTTCGTCTACGCGCTCAAGCGGCACGCGACGACGCGCATCACGACGCCGATCTACGGCATCTTCAGCGAGTACGTGGTCGGGCTCAAGGAGTACGGCGCGCTGATCCGCGCCGAGGACAAGAAGCTGCGTGCCGGGCTCGACCCGGCCAGCCCCGACAAGCCCTTCCTCGACTTCCGGCGCTGGCCGCTCGCCGGCGTCTCGGCGCCCGAGAAGCACCTGTTGCGCATCCGGCTGAAGGGCAAGTACCCGCAGTGGAACTACTGGATGGCGACCACCTTCCTGTCGCCGGTGCCGTGGGAGGCGGACGCGTTCTACGCCCAGCCGGGCATGGCCGCGGTCGGGCTGTCGCTCGACACCTGGCCGGTGGGCACCGGGCCGTACATGATGACCGAGTACGTGAAGGACCGGCGCCACGTGATGAAGCGCAACCCGAACTGGCGCGGCGAACCGTACCCCTGCGAGGGCATGCCGGGCGACAAGGAGGCCGGCCTGCTCGACGACTGCGGCAAGACGATGCCGTTCATCGACACCTACGTCTCGACCGTCGAGCGCGAGGCGGTGCCGCAGCACGAGAAGTTCCGCCAGGGCTTCTACGACATCGAGGTCTTCGAGCGCACCGACACCGGCATGGACTACATCGTCGCGATGCAGGACAGCGAGGAGGTGCGGCGCGAGTACGAGGCCAAGGGCTTCCGGCTGCCGAAGTTCAGCGACGTGCAGAGCTGGATCGTCGGCTTCAACATGCTCGACCCGGTGATCGGCTGGGGCGACACGCCGGAGCAGCGCGAGCGCAACCGCAAGCTGCGCCAGGCGATCTCGATCGCCTTCGACTGGGAGGAGTACTCGCGCATCTTCCCGAAGAAGGCCGGCGAGACCGCGATGGGCCCGCTGCCGGGCGGCATCTTCGGCTCGCGCCACGGCACGGTCGAGGGCCACAACCCGGTGACGCACAAGGTGGTGGACGGCAAGGTCGTCAAGCGCGACATCGAAGAGGCGAAGCGCCTGCTCGCGGAGGCCGGCTACCCCGACGGCCGCGACGCGAAGAGCGGCAAGCCGCTGGTCATCAACTACGACTTCTACGCACCGGCCACGCCCGAGCGCAAGCCCGAGATCGACTGGGTGGTGCGCCAGTTCTCGAAGATCGGCGTGCAGCTCGAGGTGCGCGCCACCGACAACAACCAGTTCCAGGACAAGGTGCGCAAGGGCACCTACCAGGTCTTCTGGCTCGGCTGGCTCGCCGACTATCCCGACGCCGAGAACTTCCTGTTCCTGCTCTACGGCCCCAACGGCAAGACGCACCACGACGGCGAGAACACCGCGAACTACGCGAACCCCGAGTACGACGCGCTGTTCCAGCAGATGAAGCTGCTCGACGACGGGCCCGAGAAGCAGGCGGTGATCGACCGGATGGTCGCGATCGCGCAGCGCGATGCGCCGTGGAGCTTCGGCTACTTCCCGTTCAGCTCGGGCGCCGCGCAGTCGTGGGTGCACAACTACAAGCCGGCGGTGCTGATCCGCGACCACGGCAAGTACCTGCGCCTCGACGTGGCCGAGCGCGTGGCCAAGCTCGCCGAGTGGAACCGGCCGCGCTGGTGGCCCTTGATCGCAGCCGGGCTGCTGCTGCCGCTGCTGCTGTGGCTGGGCTGGCGCAGCCTGAAGCGGCGCGAGCGCACCAACGCGCGCGGCGAAATCGTACCCGCCTCATGACGGCCTACATCGTCCGGCGCGTGCTCTACGGCGCGCTGATCCTGCTCGGCGTGAACCTCGCCACCTTCTTCCTTTTCTTCACGGTCAACACGCCGGACGACATGGCGCGGCTGAACATCGGCGGCAAGCGCGTGACGCAGGAGGCGATCGAGAAGTGGAAGGCCGAACGCGGCTACGACAAGCCGTTGTACCTGAACGCGGCAAAGGAGGGCAGCGAGCGCATCACCGACACGATCTTCTGGGAGCGCTCGCTGTCGCTGTTCAAGTTCGACTTCGGCCGCGCCGACGCCGAGAGCGCCGGCGACATCGGCCACGAGGTGGCGACCCGGATGTGGGTCAGCATCCAGCTCGCGCTGCCGCTGTTCCTGCTGCAGGTGATCGCCAGCACCGCCTTCGCGCTGCTGCTGGTGTTGTTCCGCCACACGAAGCTCGACTTCTGGGGCGTGGTCGCCTGCGTGCTGATGCTGTCGATCTCGAGCCTGTTCTACATCATCGTCGGCCAGTACCTGTTCTCGCGGCTGCTGCGGCTGGCGCCGATCTCCGGCTACTCGCCGGGCTGGGACCTGGTCAAGTTCCTCGCGCTGCCGATCGGGCTGTCGCTGATCGCGCGCCTCGGCGGCGAGGCGCGGCTGTACCGGGCGATGCTGCTCGAGGAGGCGGGTAAGGACTACGTGCGCACCGCGCGCGCGAAGGGCCTGGCCGAGTGGACCGTGATGTCGCGCCACGTGCTGCGCAACGCGCTGATCCCGATCGTCACCAGCGCCGGCGCCTACCTGCCCTACGTCTTTCTCGGCAGCCTGGTGTTCGAGAGCTTCTTCGGCCTGCCCGGGCTCGGCGCCTACGTGATCGAGGCGATCACGAAGCAGGACTTCGCCGTCGTGCGCACGATGGTCTTCGTCGGCTCGGTGCTGTACATCGTGTCGTTCGTGCTGATCGACATCGCCTACACCTGGGCCGACCCGCGCGTGCGGCTCTCCTGAACGACCGCAGATGCCGAAGATCGTCGTCCTCTGGACCGATGCCGCGATGTGGCTGATGGCCGCGGCGCTGCTCGGCTACGCCTGGATGGTGCGCCGCCGCCCCGGGCTGGCAGCCAACTGGAAACGCGTCTTCGCCGACCCCGCGGCGCTGGCCTCGGCGGTGGTGTTGGCGCTTTGCCTCGCGATCACGCTGCTCGACAGCCTGCACTACCGGCCGCTGCTGGCGCAGACGAACGCAAGCGACGCGGTGGCCTACGACACGCGCACGCGCTCGCTGCTCGACGCGCTGCTGGCCGGGCTGATCGACTCGCGCGAGGCCACCTATTCGCGGCCGCTGGCCTACCTCGGCTTCACGAAGGAGTCGGTCGAGGTCGACGGCCAGGTGCAGCGGGTCGCGCCGCGGCTGAAGTTCGGCGGCGCGCACCTGAGCGACCCGCAGACGCAGTGGCTGCCCGACCTGCTGTGGCGCGGCGGCGTCGGCCTCGTGCTCGGCGCTCTCGCGGCCGCGTTGCTGTGCGCCGTGGCCGTGCAGTGGATCGCGCGCGCGCGGCGCGAGGCCTTCGCCGAGACCTTTGCCGGGCTGCTGCGCGGCGAAGGGCCGATCCCGTGGCGCGCGGCGGGTGCGACGCTGCTCGTGATCGGGCTGCTCGCCGGCGCCGCGATCGGCCTGGGCACCGGCTACCACGTCTTCGGCACCGACCTCACCGGCAACGACGTGCTGTACCAGGCGCTGAAGAGCATCCGCACCGCGTTCGTGATCGGCACGCTCGCCACGGTCGCGACGCTGCCGCTGGCGGTCGGCTTCGGCATCCTCGCCGGCTACTTCCGCGGCTGGGTCGACGAGGCGATCCAGTACCTGTACACGGTGCTGTCGTCGGTGCCGAACGTGCTGCTGATCGCGGCCTGCGTGCTGATGGTGCAGGTGTTCCTGGACAAGAACCCCGACCTGTTCGAGACCGGCGCCGAGCGCGCCGACGTGAAGCTGTTTCTGCTGTGCGTGGTGCTCGGCGTCACCGGCTGGGCGGGGCTGTGCCGGCTGCTGCGCGGCGAGACGCTGAAGCTGCGCGAACTGGAGTACGTGCAGGCCGCACGGGCCTTCGGCGTGAGCCACGGCCGGATCATGCGCCGGCACGTCTTCCCGAACGTCGCGCACCTGATGCTGATCGTCACCGTGCTCGAGTTCAGCGCGCTGATCCTGTACGAGGCGGTGCTGAGCTACGTCGGCGTCGGTGTCGATCCGTCGATGAACAGCTTCGGCGGCATGATCAACCTCGCGCGCAGCGAGATGAGCCGCGACCCGCTGGTGTGGTGGAGCTTCGCCGCCGCCTTCGGCTTCATGGTCACGCTGGTGCTGGCGGCGAACCTGTTCGCCGACGGCGTGCGCGACGCCTTCGACCCGCGCGCGCGCGCGTTCCGGCCGCGGCTGCGGTTGCGGTTGCGGCGGACGGCCCCATGAACGCACCCGAAGGCAGCCTCGTCGCGCAGGCGCTGCAGGTCGAGCTCGACGGCGGCGACGCCGGGCTGGTGCGCGCGATCGATGGCCTGCGCCTGGCGATCGAACGCGGCGAGACCTTTGCGCTGGTCGGCGAGAGCGGCTGCGGCAAGAGCATGACCGCGCTCGCGCTGATGCGGCTGCTGCCGGAGAACGGCCGCGTCGCCGCCGGCGACGTGAAGCTCGGCGCGCAGGATCTGCTCGCGCTGCCGGAGCGGGCGATGCGCGCGGTGCGCGGCGGGCGCATCGGCATGATCTTCCAGGAACCGGCGACCAGCCTGAATCCGGTGCTGCGCGTCGGCACGCAGGTGATCGAGGCGATCGAGGCGCACACGCCGCTGCGCGGCGCGGCGGCGCGGCAGGAGGCGATCGAGTGGCTGCGGCGGGTCGGCATCCCCGAGCCGGAGCGGCGCATCGACGAATACCCGTTCCGCCTGTCGGGCGGGCAGAAGCAGCGGGTGATGATCGCGGCCACGCTCGCCGCCCGGCCCGACTTCCTGATCGCCGACGAGCCGACGACCGCGCTCGACGTGACGATCCAGGCGCAGGTGCTGGACCTGCTGCGCGAGCTGCAGCGCGAGCACCGCATGGGCCTGCTGCTGATCACGCACGACCTCGGTGTCGTCGCCGGCATGGCGCACCGCGTCGCGCTGATGTATGCCGGGCAGGTGGTCGAGGTCGCGAGCGCCGGCGACTTCTTCGCCGCGCCGAAGCACCCCTATGCCCGGGCGCTGCTGCGCGCGCTGCCCGACCTGCAGCGCCGCGGCCAGCCGCTGGAGGCGATCGCCGGCACCGTGCCGGCGCTGTCGCAGCCCTTCGCCGGCTGCCGCTTCGCGCCGCGCTGCGCGCAGGCGATGCCGCCTTGCGCGACGACGCC
>JAFLDG010000228.1 GCA_017302495.1 Burkholderiales bacterium | reverse complement strand
CGCGCGGGCGCCCACTCGCCTTGACCCGGCGGTCCGCGGCCTGCAGCTCGCGCAGTTCGGTCCCGGCATCACGGGCGCCGCGCGAGCGCGTCGCCGGTGCCGCGTGCTCGTCGCGCACCATCCGGAAGTCGATGCGGCGGCCGTCGAGGTCGACCCGGCTGACCTGCACCCGCACCCGACTGCCGACGGTGTAGCGCGCGCCGCTGCGCTCGCCGCGCAGTTCCTGGTGCACCTCGTCGAAGCGGTAGTACTCGCCGCCGATCTCGGTGATGTGCACCAGCCCTTCGACGTACAGCTCGTCGAGCGTGACGAACAGGCCGAAGGCGGTGACCGCGCTGACCGTGCCCGCGTACTCCTCGCCGAGGTGCTCGCGCATGAAGCGGCACTTCAGCCAGGCCTCGACGTCGCGCGACGCCTCGTCCGCGCGGCGCTCGTTCGCGCTGCAGTGGATGCCGGCGCGCTCCCAGACGCCGAGTTCCTGGCTCGTCGGTCGCGCCGGCTTCGCACCGCCCTTGGGCAGCCGGCGCGGCGGCGGATGGCGCGCGACCAGTTCGGCGTCGAGCTGGTAGCGCTTCTCGCCGAGGATGGCCTTGATCACGCGGTGCACGAGCAGGTCCGGATAGCGCCGGATCGGGCTCGTGAAGTGGGCATAGGCCCCGTACGCCAGGCCGAAATGACCGGTGTTGTCGGCGGTGTAGACCGCCTGCTGCATCGAGCGCAGCAGCATCGCGTGGATCTGCGCGACGTCGGGCCGGTCCTTCGTCGCCTGCGCGATGCCCTGCATCTCGGCCGGCGTCGGCTCGTCGCTCAGCTGCAGCCCGATGCCGAGCGCGCGCAGGTAGTTCTGCAGCGTCAGGCGGCGCTCGGGCGTCGGGCCCTCGTGCACCCGGAACAGCGCCGGGTGCCCGGCGGCCTCGATGAAGCCCGCGGCGCATTCGTTCGCCGCGAGCATCGCCTCCTCGATCAGCCGGTGCGCATCGGTGCGCGTGCGCGGCACGATGCGTTCGATCCGGCCCTGCGCGTCGCAGACGATCTGGGTCTCGGTGGTCTCGAAGTCCACGGCGCCGCGCTTCGTGCGCTGCTTCAGCAGCGCGCGGTAGACCTCGTGCAGGTGCAGCAGGTGGGGCAGCAGTTCGGCGTGCCCCTTCGCCTCGGGGCCGCGGGTGTTGGCCAGCAGCGCCGCGACCTCGGTGTAGGTCAGCCGCGCGTGCGAGCGCATCACCGCCGGGTAGAACTGGTAGGCGTCGATCGCGCCGTCGCCGTCGATCACCATGTCGCAGACCATCGCCAGCCGGTCGACCTCCGGGTTCAGCGAGCACAGCCCGTTCGACAGCTTTTCCGGCAGCATCGGGATCACGCGCCGCGGGAAGTAGACCGAGGTCGCGCGCTCGTAGGCGTCGGCGTCGAGCGCATCGCCGCTCTTGACGTAGTGGCTGACGTCGGCGATCGCGACGATCAGCCGCCAGCCCTGCCGCGCGCTCTTGCCGCGGCCGCGGCGGAACGGCTCGCAGTACACCGCGTCGTCGAAGTCGCGCGCGTCCTCGCCGTCGATCGTGACCAGCGGCACGTCGCTGAGGTCGATGCGGTGGCGCCGGTCGGCCGGCCGCAGCCGCTCGGGCAGCGCCGCCGCCTGCGCCAGCGCCGCCGGCGAGAAGCGGTGCGGCACCTCGTACTTGCGCACCGCGATCTCGATCTCCATGCCGGGGTCGTCGATCTCGCCGAGCACCTCGACCACCCGCCCCATCGGCTGCGAATACAGCGACGGCGGCTCGGTCAGCTCGATCGACACCACCTGCCCCGCGACCGCGTCGGCGATCGCGTTCTTCGGCACCATGATGTCCTGGCCGTAGCGCCGGTCCTCCGGCGCCACCAGCCAGATCCCGCCCTCGTGCAGCAGGCGGCCGATGATCGGCGCGCGCCGGCGCTCGACGATGTCGAGCACGCGGCCCTCGGGCCGGCCCTTGCGGTCGTAGCGCACGATGCGCACGCGCACGCGGTCGCGGTGCAGCACCGCGCGCATCTCCTGCGGCGACAGGTACACGACCTGGCCGCCGTCGTCGCGGCGCAGGAAGCCGTGGCCGTCGATGTGGCCCTCGACGGTGCCCTCGACCTCGCTCAGCAGCGCAGCGACCGCGGGCGCGGCGGCCGGATCGGCGTCGGCGCCGATGCTAGAATTTGGTCTGGTCATGCCCAGGTGGCGGAATTGGTAGACGCACTAGTTTCAGGTACTAGCGCTTAGCGGCGTGGAGGTTCGAGTCCTCTCCTGGGCACCAAAGAGATGGAAGGGAAAGCGGGGTCGGCGATGCCGGCCCCTTTTTCTTGGGCCGGCTCAGATCTCGAACTTCTTCGCCAGCCCGTCGGGCCGCAGCGTGTCGTACTCCTCGAAGGGCTGGTGGATCCACGGCGACGACGGCAGCGTCTCGACATGGTAGTCGGGCACGTAGGTCGACACCGCCTTCACCCAGATCACCGCCGAGCGCAGCTCGCCGATCGACGGCATGCCGCGCAGGCGGTCGACCACGGCCTTCAGCGTCTCGCCGGAGTCGGCCAGGTCGTCGACCAGCAGCACGCGGCCGGCAAGCTCGCCCTTCGGCATCGTGATGTACTTGGCGATGTCGAGCCGGCCCTGGATCGTGCCCGCGTCGGCGCGGTACGAACTGGTCGACATGATCGCCAGCGGCTTGTCGAAGACCCGCGACAGCACGTCGCCCGGGCGCATGCCGCCGCGCGCCAGGCACAGGATCTGGTCGAAGGCCCAGCCCGACGCATGCACCTTCAGCGCCAGGCGCTCGATCAGCATGTGGTACTCGTCCCAGGACACGTACAGGTGCTTGCCGTCGTCGGTGAGCATCGGGGCGGACTCCGCTTGGGGGATGGGTTCGGTGCCGGGCGGCGGGGATCGCGGCGTCAGCGATCGAACGGATGGCGCCGCACGATCGTGTGCTCGCGGTCCGGGCCGGTGGAAACGAGGTCGATCGGCACGCCGATCAGCGCCTGCACGCGCTCGAGGTAGGCGCGCGCGTTCGCCGGCAGCCGGTCCCAGTCGGTGAGGCCGGCGGTCCGCTCGCTCCAGCCCGGGAAGGTCTCGTACACCGGCTCGCAGGCGGCGATCTCGTCCGCGTCGAGCGGCAGCACGTCCAGCGTGCGGCCCTGGAGCCGGTAGCCGACGCAGGCCTGGACCTCGGCCAGGCCGTCGAGCACGTCGAGCTTCGTGATGCACAGGCCGGACAGGCCGTTGATGATCGCCGAGCGCTTCAGCGCGGCCACGTCCAGCCAGCCGCAGCGCCGCGCCCGGCCGGTGACGACGCCGCGCTCCTGGCCCACGGTCGACAGGTGGTGGCCGATCGTGCCCGGCGCGTCGATCGGCAGCTCGGTCGGGAACGGGCCGCTGCCGACGCGCGTGGTGTAGGCCTTGGTGATGCCGAGCACGTGCTGCAGCAGCTGCGGGCCGACGCCGGAGCCCGCGGCCGCGTTGCCGGCGACGCAGTTGCTCGAGGTCACGTACGGATAGGTGCCGTGGTCGATGTCGAGCAGCGTGCCCTGTGCCCCTTCGAACAGCAGCCGCTCGCCGGCCAGGTGCGCCTGGTGCAGCCGGTAGCCGACGTCGGCCAGCAGCGGCCGGATCTGCTCGGCCGCCCGCAGCGCGTCGTCGAGGATCGGGCCGGGCTCGAGCGGCTGCGCGCCGAGCCAGGCGAGCGCGTGGTTGTGCAGCTCGAGCAGCTCGCGCAGGCGCGCCTCGAAGCGCGCCGGATGCTTCAGGTCCTGCGCGCGCAGCGCGCGGCGCGCGACCTTGTCCTCGTAGGCCGGGCCGATGCCCTTTCCGGTGGTGCCGATCTTGCCGCTGCCGCGGCTCTCGCGCTGGCCCTCGCGCGCCAGGTCGAGCGCGACGTGGAACGGCAGGATCAGCGGGCATGATTCGCTGACGAACAGGCGCGACCGCACCTCGAGCCCGGCCGCCTCGAGCCGCGCGATCTCGGCGAGCAGGTGCGCCGGGTCGACGACGACGCCGTTGCCGATGTAGCAGCGCACCGCCTCGCGCATGATCCCGGACGGCACCAGCTGGAGCGCGGTCTTGTGGCCCCGGATCACGAGCGTGTGGCCGGCGTTGTGGCCGCCCTGGAAACGCACCACACCCTGTGCGTGCTCGGTCAGCCAGTCGACGACCTTGCCCTTGCCCTCGTCGCCCCATTGGGTGCCGACGACGACCACGTGGCGGCCCGCCGCGGCGGGCTTCAGCTGTTCGGTATGCAACGGGCGTCTCGCGGCGGGTGGAGTTGGGGAAACCTAGAGGGCGCGCAGCAGCCAGCGGCCGTCGAGCGAGACGAGCTCGCGGTCGCAGACGAAGGCGTCGCTCTCCGGACCGTGGCCGGGCAACAGGCACGACACCGTCTCGCCGGCATCGCGCAGGCGCCGGATCTCGGCGCGCAGCGCCGGATCCTCGCCCCACGGCGCGCGCACCGCGCGCCGCGGCGGCGGCTCGGCCGCGTGTTCGGCCAGCATCTTCAGGTCGAGGCTGAAGCCGACCGCCGGCCGGCGCCGGCCGAAGACCGCGCCGACTTCGTCGTAGCGCCCGCCGCGCGCGAGCGCGGCGCGCGAACCGCCGCCGTAGATCGCGAAGCGCGTGCCGCTGTAGTAGGCATAACCGCTCAGGTCGCACAGGTCGAAGCCGATGCGCACCCGGGGATGACCGCGCCGCAGGTGATCGGCAAGCCAGCGCAGGTCGTCGAGTGCGGCGCGCACCGGCGCGTTGTCGGGCAGCTGCTGCCGCGCCGCGGCCAGGACCTCGTCGCCGCCGTACAGCCGCAGCAGCGCGCGCAGCGCCTCGCGCGTCGGCGCCGGGAACTTCCCGGCCCGCGTGTCGAGGGCGGCCGCGTCCTTGGCGGCGAGCGCATCGACCACGCCCTCGAGTACCGCGGCATCCACCGCCAGCCCGCCGAGCACGCCGCGCACGACGCGCGCGTCGGCCAGGTCGATCACCAGCCCTTCGATGCCGGCGCCGTGCAGCACGTCGAGCGCCAGCTCGTGCACCTCGAGGTCGGCCTCGAGCCCGGCGTGGCCGAAGATCTCGGCACCGAACTGCAGCGGCTCGCGCGACTGCCAGCCGCTCGGCCGCGTGTGCAGCACCGGGCCGCAGTAGCACAGCCGCGTCACGCCTTCGCGATTCAGCAGATGGGCGTCGATCCGCGCCGCCTGCGGCGTGGTGTCGGCGCGCAGGCCGAGCGTGCGGCCGCTGAGCTGGTCGACCAGCTTGAAGGTCTGCAGGTCCAGCGCGTGGCCGGTGCCGGTGAGCAGCGAATCCAGGTGCTCGAGCAGCGGCGGCATCACCAGCTCGAAACCGTAGCCTTGCGCCCGATCGAGCAGCCGCCGGCGCAGATCCTCGATGCGCCGCGCCTGCGCCGGCAGGACGTCGGCGATGTGCTCGGGCAACAGCCACGCGGAGGACATGGGACAGGTCGGATCGGAGAGCGGCGATTCTATCGGCCGCACCGCCCGCGGCCGCGCCGGCTTTCAGGCGGGCTCAGGGCCAGAAGACCAGCAGCAGCACGAGCCCGACCAGCATGCTGCTCAGGCCGAAGAAGCGGATCTGCCCGTCCGACAGCTGCGCGATCTTCTGCACCACGGCGCGCCAGCGCGTCGGGCTCAGGAACGGCATCAGCCCTTCGAACACCAGCATCAGCGCGACGGCGCCGAGCAGCAGGTCGGACACGCGGCGGCCCCCCGGGGCGGCGGGCTACTTGCCCGCACCGCGCATCGCGCGGAAGAACTCGAGGTTCGGATCGACGACGATCACGTCGCTGCGGTTGCGGAAGCTCGCGCGGTAGGCTTCCAGGCTGCGGTAGAACTGCGCGAACTGCGGGTCGCGGCCGAAGGCCTCGCCGTACAGCGCGGTGGCCTTGGCCTCGCCGTCGCCCTTGACCTTCTGCGCGTCGCGGTAGGCCTCGGCGACGATGACCTCGCGCTGCCGGTCGGCGTCGGCGCGGATGCGCTCGGCCTCGGCCATGCCCTGCGAGCGCAGTTCGTTCGCCACCCGCTTGCGCTCGGACTCCATGCGCTTGAACACCGAGTCGGTGATGTCGGCGACGAAGTCGACGCGCTTGATGCGCACGTCGATGACCTCGATGCCGAAGGCCTTGGCCTCGTCGGACAGGCGGGCGAGCACGTCGCGCATCACCTTCTCGCGCTCGACCGAGAGCACGCCGGAGACGTTGCGCCGGGTGATCTCCTCGTTGAAGGCCGCCTGCACCACGGGCCCCAGCCGATTCTCCAGGTTGCGGTAGTCGGTGCCGTTGTTGCGGATGAACTGGCGCGGCTCGGCGATGCGCCACTTGACCATCCAGTCGATCACCAGGCTCTTCTTCTCGGCGGTGAAGATCGGCCGGTTCTCCGAGTTGTCCAGCGTCTGGATCCGCTTGTCGAGGAAGACCACGTTCTGGAACGGCGGCGGCAGCTTGAACTTCAGCCCGGGCTCGGTGATGACCTCCTTGATCTCGCCGAGCGCGAACACCACCGCCACCTGGCGCTGGTCGACGATGAACATCGTCGAGGCGGCAACCATCAGCGCGACCAGCGCGCCGACGGCGATCATGCCGATGCGGTTCATGTCAGCGGCCCTCCCGGTCGCGGCTGCGCGCGTTGTCGCGCGAGCGCGCATCGGCGGCCGGCGCCGGCGCGGTCTCGGGGGCCGCCGGCGCCGCGGGCGACGTGCCGGGCGCGCCCCCCGTCTGCTGCATCAGCCGG
>JAFLDG010000227.1 GCA_017302495.1 Burkholderiales bacterium | reverse complement strand
CATGTCCATGGTGATCACTCCTCATCCCCAGCTGCACAAAAAAACAGCAGGGTAGGTTGAACACCTGGCTCAGTTTTGGATCGGCACAGCCCTCAAAAGTGGCTCAGTTTTCGGTCGGCGCCAACACCCTGGCCGCACGCGCCCTGTTTGAGCTGCAGAAGGTGGCCAACGACACCAGCAAGAGCCTCTACGACCGAAACCATGCTGTCTACCGCCTGCTGCGCTATGGCGTGAAGGTGCGGCCCGAGGCGGGGGAGAACACGGTCACCGTGTGGCTGGTGAAGTGGGCAGATCCTCTGGCCAACGACTTCGCGGTGGCCGAGGAAGTGACCGTCCCCGGCGGCGACCTGGTCAGTGGCGTCAAGGCCAGCACCAAGCGGCCCGACGTGGTGCTGTACGTCAACGGCATCGCGTTGGGGGTGTTGGAACTGAAGCGTTCCACCGTCTCGGTGTCCGAAGGCATCCGCCAGAACCTGGACAACCAGAAGAAGGAGTTCATCCAACCCTTCTTTTCGACGATGCAGTGGGTGATGGCGGGCAACGACACCGAAGGCCTGCGCTACGCCACCATCGAGACACCCGAAAAGTACTGGCTCTCGTGGGTGGAAGAGACCGGCGAGTTCGCCGACGAGCCCAACCTGCTGGACCGGCACCTGCTGCAGCTGTGTGCAAAGCACCGGTTCCTGCAGCTGATCCACGACTTCATCGTCTTCGATGCCGGCATCAAGAAGGTGTGCCGACAGAACCAGTACTTCGGCGTGGTGGCGGCGCAGGAGTTCATCCGCAGGCGCGAGGGCGGGATCATCTGGCACACCCAGGGCAGCGGCAAGTCGCTGACGATGGTGTGGCTGGCTAAGTGGATCCGTGAAAACCGTTCCGGTGCCCGCGTGCTGATCATCACCGACCGCACCGAGCTGGACGAACAGATCGAGAAGGTGTTCCTCGGCGTGAGCGAGAACATCTACCGCACGAAGAGCGGGGCCGATCTGATCGCGACGCTCGGCCAGGCCGAAGAGTCGCTGATCTGCACGTTGGTGCACAAGTTTGGCGGCAAGGACGATGACGATGCAGCCGATGGCGCTGCGGCCACCAAGGCCTTTGTCGAGGCACTGCGCAGGGTGCCCCCGGGGTGGAAGGCGCAGGGCGACCTGCATGTCTTCGTCGACGAGTGCCACCGGACCCAAAGCGGTGACCTGCACAAGGCCATGAAAGGGCTGCTGCCCAGCGTACTCTTCATCGGCTTCACCGGCACACCGCTGTTGAAGGCCGACAAGGCGCGCAGCATCGAGGTCTTCGGGCGCTACATCCACACCTACAAGTTCGACCAGGCGGTGCGTGAGGGCGTAGTGCTCGACCTGCGCTACGAGGCGCGGGACATCGATCAGTCCATCACCGCGCAGAAGAAGATCGACGAGTGGTTCGAGGCCAAGACCAAGGGTCTGAACGACTTGGCCAAGGCGCAGTTGAAGCAGAAGTGGGGCACCATGCAACGGGTGCTCTCCAGCCAGTCGCGGCTGGAGAAGATCGTGGCCGACATCCTGCTGGACATGAGCACCCGGCCTCGCCTGATGGACGGCCACGGCAACGCGATGCTGGTGGCCGGCAGCATCTACGAGGCGTGCAAGTTCTACGAGCTGTTCGCGAAGACCGAGCTGAAGGGCAGGTGCGCCATCGTCACCAGCTACATGCCCACGACGGCCGATGCCAAGGGTGAGGCGACCGGCGAGGGCGAGACGGACAACCTGCGCAAGTACCAGGTCTACCGGCAGATGCTGGCCGACTGGTTCAACGAGCCCGAGGACGTGGCGGCCGGGAAGGCCGAGCTGTTCGAGAAGCAGGCCAAGAAGCGCTTCATCGAGCAACCTGGGCAGTTGAAGCTGCTGATCGTGGTGGACAAGCTGCTCACCGGCTTCGACTCGCCGCCGGCCACCTACCTGTACATCGACAAGAAGATGCAGGACCACGGCCTGTTCCAGGCCATCTGCCGCGTGAACCGCCTGGACGGCGAAGACAAGCCGTACGGCTACATCATCGACTACAAGGACCTGTTCAAGCCGCTGGAAGGCGCCGTGCGCGACTACACCAGCGGCGCGTTCGACGCCTTCGACGAAGACGATGTGAAGGGCCTGCTCAAGGACCGCTTGGCCGAGGCCCGGCAAGACCTGGAGGAAGCCCGCGAGGCCATCAAGGCGCTGTGCGAGCCGGTGCAGCAGCCCAGGGACTCCGCTGCCTACATGCGCTTCTTCTGTGCGATGGAGTCAGGCAATGCCGAGCAGCTCAAGGGCAACGAGCCCAGGCGGCTGAAGCTCTACAAGTACGCAGCAGCGCTGTTGCGCGCCTACGCTGCACTGGCCAGCGAACTCGAAGCGGCGGGCTACATGGCCGCCGACGTACAGACGATCAAGACCGAGGTGGACCACTTCACCAAGGTGCGCGACGAAGTGCGCCTGGCCAGCGGGGACTACATCGACCTCAAGGCCTTCGAGCCGGCGATGCGGTTCCTGATCGACACCTACATCCGCGCCGAGGAGAGCGAGAAGATCTCGGCCTTCGACGATCTGTCGTTGATCCAGCTGATCGTCGATCGGGGCGCTGCGGCGGTCGACGCGCTGCCGGCCTCGATTCGCAAGAACCAGACGGCGGTGGCCGAAACGATCGAGAACAACGTCCGGCGCCTGATCGTCAAGGAGTCGCCGGTGGACCCGGCGTACTACGAGAAGATGTCGAAGCTGCTCGACGCGCTGATCGCCCAGCGGCGCCAAGGGGTGATCGACTACAAGAAGTACCTGGACGAGATCGCGGCGCTGACCAAGGCAGCCACGACGCCTGGAGGCGCGCCGGCGAGCTATCCGCCTGCCGTGGATACCCCGGCGAAACGCGCGCTGTACAACAACCTCGGCAAGGACGGCACGTTGACCCTGGCCATCGACGCGGCCTTGCAGACGAGTCGCCAGGACGGTTGGCGGTCGAACGCGATGAAGCTCAAGCGCGTGCGCGCTGCGATCCATGCCGTCATGACCCAGCATGCGGCGCGATGGGTCGAGCCGCAACCGGGGCAGGCGCAGGAGGCGCCGCAGGGTTCGCTCGGTGTGTCGCCAGCTGACATCGAGGCGGCGACCGACAAGGTGCTCGAACTGGCCAAGAACCAGCATGAGTACTGAGACCGTGCTGAAGGTGGCCGGCCTCACGATCAACGTGGTGCGCAAGGACATCAAGAACCTGCACCTGGGTGTCTACCCGCCGGCGGGGCGCGTGCGGGTGGCGGCGCCGCTGGTGATCAGCGACGAGGCGGTGCGCCTGGCGGTGATCGACAAGCTGGCCTGGATCAAGCTGCAGCGCTCGAAGTTCGAGCAGCAGCCGCGCCAGTCGGAACGCGAGATGGCGGTAGGCGAGAGCCACTACGTCTTCGGCCGCCGCTACAGGCTGCGGGTGCACGAGGCCGAGGGCACGCCGCGGGTGGCCATGCGAGGGATCGCGTCGCTCGACGTTTTCGTGCGCCCGGGCGCGAGCCAAGCGCAGCGCGCAGCCGTGTTGGACCGCTGGTACCGCGAGCAGCTCAAGGGTGTGGTCACGCCGATGTTCACGACTTGGCAGGCCAAGCTCGGCGTTCAGGCGAGCGCCTGGGGCGTCAAGCGGATGAAGACGAAGTGGGGCAGCTGCACCCCAGCCAGCCGCCGCGTTTGGCTGAACTCCGAGCTGGCCAAGAAGCCGATCGAGTGCATCGAGTACATCGTCGTGCACGAGCTGCTGCACCTGGCCGAGCCCAACCACGGCGAGCGCTTCATTGCGCTCATGAATCTTCACCTGCCGCGTTGGGCGGCGACGCAGAAGCGGCTGAACGCGGCGCCACTTGGGCACGAGGAATGGGATGCTTGAGTGCGTTGAGCTGCGGCCTGCAGGGCGTATCAGCCAGACCAATGTCGCGGCGTACATTGACCCGAGACATTTCTCCGGCGAGGTGGCATTTCGGCAGAAGTGGTCCGCTCACCCGCCGACGGCGGGGGTCACTAGATAACGAGGGCGGGGTTACTAGTAGTTCGTTCCAACAATACAGTTACTAACTGAGCGACAATTGCCATGCTTCCTCTTCAACTCCTGAAGGCGGTGATCATGGCGAGGAAATCCAAGCGGGCTGCGTTGGTGCTGACGCCGCAGCAGCGGGCCACGCTCAAAGAACTGGCGGCGTCGAGGTCGGCGGCGACGCGAGAGGTCGAGCGCGCCAAGGTGATGCTTGGCTACGCCGATGGGGTGTCCGTCACCGACCTTCAGCGCCAACTCGGGTTCAGCCGGCCGATGATCTATCGATGTGTGGACAAGGCGCTGGCTGCAGGCGTGCAGATGGGGCTGAAGGACAAGTACCACCGCCCGCATGAGCCCGAGATCAGCGACGAGGCCAAGGCCTGGGTGGTCAGCATCGCGTGCACCAAGCCCAAGGACCATGGTTTGGCGGCCGAGTTGTGGTCGATCTCGGCGCTGGCCAGGTTTGTCAGCGAGCGCGCCGAAGCGGCGGGCTTCGCTCGTCTGGCCGGCGCCGGCAAGAGTACGGTCTGGCGCATCCTCGACGACAACGACATCAAGCCCCACAAGATCCGCTACTACCTGGAGAAGCGCGACCCAGACTTCGACCGCAAGATGCAGGAAGTGCTGATGGTCTACCGGGACGTCTCGATCTACGCCCAAGGCGCTGTGCACGACGCGCGACCCAATCCTGTCTACACCGTCAGCGTCGATGAGAAGCCAGGCGTGCAGGCCATCGGTCTGACCGCGCCCGATCTGCCGCCGGTCCCAGGCAAGGCGGCTGCCGTCGGGCGCGACTACGAATACGTTCGTCACGGTACGGTGTCGATCCTGGCCGGCATCGACCTGCACAGCGGGCACATCTTTGCCAACGTCGAGGAGCGCCACCGCAGCGTTGAGTTCATCGCTCTGCTCAAGCAACTCGACGCGCACTACCCCGAGGAGGCGATCATCCGCGTGGTGTTGGACAACCACTCCGCCCACATCTCCAAGGAGACCATGGCCTATCTCAGTGAGCGCCCCGGGCGCTTCGAGTATGTTCACACGCCCAAGCATGGCTCTTGGCTCAACTTGATCGAGTGCGCCTTCTCCAAGATGGCGCGCACTTTCCTTCGCCACATCCGGGTCAGCTCGAAAGAGGACCTGAAGCAACGCATCCTCACGGGAATCGCCGAGATCAACGCGGCGCCCGTGGTGTTTCGCTGGAACAAGTTCGACCTCGGAGTCACTTGAATAGTAATTGTTTTAATGGAACGCTCTACTAGACAACGCTGATCGCGAGGCTTGTCCAGCAACCTGCCCGGTCGCGGAGTAGGAGCCGCGCACCGCGGCCATAATGCACGTATGTCTGCGATTCGTCCGATCACCGCAGCGCGCTCCGGTTGGCGTTGGCGCAAGCCATCAGCCTGACCACCCCTATGCGCCCCCAGCGGGCGCCTTCCGTCCCCACCCAGCACGGCGCGCCGGCCTCGCCAGCGTCGCAAAAAGCGGGTATCAAAGCGGGGTCCGAATCAGGATGCTCCTCGGAACATCCAATGAAATCAAAGGGTTAGAGCGCATATGCTGCTGATGATCGACAACTACGATTCCTTCACCTACAACCTGGTGCAGTACTTCGGCGAGCTGGGCGAGGACGTGCGCGTGTTCCGCAACGACCAGATCACGCTCGAGGGCATCGAGGCACTGAAGCCGGCGCGGCTGGTGCTGTCGCCCGGCCCGTGCACGCCGGCCGAGGCCGGAATCTGCATCGATGCGATCCGGCACTTCAAGGGCCGGCTGCCGATCCTCGGCGTGTGCCTGGGGCACCAGGCGATCGGTGCCGCTCTCGGCGGGCGGGTGGTGCGCGCCGGCGTGCAGATGCACGGCAAGACCAGCGTCATCACCGACGACCAGCGCGGCGTTTTCGCCGGGCTGCCGCGGCAGTTCACCGTCAACCGCTACCACTCGCTGGTGATCGAGCGTGCCACGCTGCCGGCCGAGCTGGAAGTGAGCGCCAGTGCCGACGACGACGGCGAGATCATGGCCGTGCGCCACCGCGAGCTGGCCGGTACGGCCGCGCCGCTCGAAGGCGTGCAGTTCCATCCGGAGTCGATCATCAGCGAGCACGGCCACGCGCTGCTGAAGAACTTCCTGGGGATGGGCCGGTGATCGTCGATCTGCGCAGCGACACCGTCACGCGGCCCACGGCGGGCATGCGCGCGGCGATGGCGCGCGCCGAGGTCGGCGACGACGTCTTCCGCGACGATCCGACGGTGATCGCGCTGCAGGACCGGATCGCCGCGCTGCTCGGGCACGAGGCGGCGCTGTTCATGCCGAGCGGCACGCAGAGCAACCTGGCGGCGATCATCAGCCACTGCGCGCGTGGCGACGAATACCTCGTCGGCCAGCAGGCGCACTGCTACCGCTACGAGGCCGGCGGCGCCGCGGTGCTGGGCAGCGTGCAGCCGCAGCCGCTGCCGATGCAGCCCGACGGCCTGCCGGCGCTGGCCGACATCGCGGCCGCGATCAAGCCCGACGACGAGCACTTCGCGCGCACGCGGCTGCTCGCGCTGGAGAACACGCACCAGGGGCAGGTGCTGCCGCAGGCCCGGGTCGAGGCGGCGCTGGCGCTGGCGCGGGGCTTCGACTCGGTGTCGGTGTGCTTCAGCAAGGGGCTGGGCGCGCCGGTCGGCTCGGCGCTGGTCGGGGGCCGCGACTTCATCGCCCGCGCCCACCGCGCGCGCAAGCTGCTG
>JAFLDG010000226.1 GCA_017302495.1 Burkholderiales bacterium | reverse complement strand
GCGAGCCGTGCCTAACATGGCTTGCTTTTTACCGATCTGCGCTGCATCGGTTACCGCCCGCCGCCTGTGACCACCTGCCCGCCGAGACCCCGCTCCACCGGCTGCCGCGAACGCCCGGCCTGTACCTGTGGTGCGGCCTCGCTTCGCGCGGAATCACCTGGGCTGCGCTGGGCGCCCAGTTGCTCGCGGCCCGGCTGGCCCGCACGCCGTGGCCGGTGGAGCGCGCGCTGGCCGACGCG
Organism: Burkholderiales bacterium; assembly: GCA_017302495.1. GTDB lineage: Bacteria > Pseudomonadota > Gammaproteobacteria > Burkholderiales > Burkholderiaceae_C > Rubrivivax. The sequence goes on along the minus strand of JAFLDG010000226.1, from coordinate 6,530 downwards.
GTCGACCCGGCGCGCTTCGCGCTGCGCCGTCGCCGCCGCGGCGGCTGATCAGGCCGTCGGCGCCGGGCCGGCGCCGCCCGCTTGCGCGGCCTCGGCCGCCGCGTCCCCCGCGCCGCCGGCAGCGCCTTCGCCGGCCGGCTCGCCGGCGGCATCGGTGGCGGGGGCGCCGGCGCGGCGCTCGGCCTTCTCGCGCGCCTTGTCTTCCTTCTTCTTCTTCTTCGCCAGCTCTCGCTGGCGCTTCTCGAACGAATAGTTGGGCTTGGCCATCGGGCTCCTTCGGTCAGGCCCCGGACGGAGCCGCTGGAAACTGCAGGACCTGCACGCCCTGCTCGGTGCCGAGCAGGCACAACTGCGCGCGGTGGCGCGCGAAGATGCCGCAGGTGACCACGCCGGGCCACTGGTTGATGCGGCACTCGAGGGCCAGCGGGTCGTCGATCACCAGCCCGTGCGCGTCGACGATCAGCTGGCCGTTGTCGGTGACGAAGCCGGCGCGCGGCACGACGCGCGCGCCCAGCGCCTCGAGCCGCCGCGTCACCTGCGGCAAGGCCATCGGGATCACTTCCACCGGCAGCGGGTAGCCGCCGAGCACCGGCACGCGCTTGGACGCGTCGGCGATGCAGACGAAGCGCTCGGCCAGGTCGGCGACGATCTTCTCGCGCGTCAGCGCGCCGCCGCCGCCCTTGATCATGAAACCCCGCGGGTCGATCTCGTCGGCGCCGTCGATGTAGACCGGCACGCGCCCGACCTCGCCCGCCTCGAACACGCGGATGCCGACGGCACGCAGGCGCGCGCTGGTGCGCTCGCTGCTCGACACCGCACCGGCCACCCGCCCCGGCTCGGCGCCGAGCGCGTCGATGAAGCGGTCGACGGTCGAGCCGGTACCGACGCCGATCACGTCGCCGCGCGGCACGTGTTCGAGCGCCGCGCGCCCGACCAGCGCCTTCAGATCGTCCTGGCTCATGCCCGGCATTATCGGTGCCTGCGCAACCGACAATGCGCGCCGCCCGCGCCTCGATGCCCCGCCGATGCCTGCCCTGCCCTACGCCTTCGCCCGCACGTTCCTGTTCGGCCTCGACGCCGAGCGCGCGCACGACCTGACGCTCGGCGCGATCTCCCGGCTGCAGAACACGCCGGCGCAATGGGGCTGGGCGCAATGCCGGATCGACGACCCGGTCACGCTTGCCGGCCTGCGCTTCCCGAACCGCATCGGCCTGGCCGCGGGCCTGGACAAGAACGGCCGCTGCATCGACGGCCTGGGCGCGATGGGCTTCGGCTTCATCGAAGTCGGCACCGTCACGCCGCAGCCGCAACCGGGCAACCCGAAGCCGCGCATCTTCCGCCTGCCGGCGAAGCAGGCGCTGATCAACCGGCTGGGCTTCAACAACGACGGGCTGGCGGCCTTCGTCGCCAACGTGCAGCGCGCGCGCCGCTTCCGCGCGGCCGGCGGGCTGGTCGGGCTGAACATCGGCAAGAACGCGGCGACGCCGATCGAGCGTGCCGCCGACGACTACCTGCTCGGCCTGGACGGCGTCTACCCGCATGCCGACTACGTGACGGTGAACATCTCGAGCCCGAACACGAAGAACCTGCGCGCGCTGCAGGCCGACGCCGCGCTGGATGCGCTGCTCGCGGCGCTGGGCGAGCGCCGCCGCGCGCTGCGCAAGCGCCATGGCCGCAAGGTGCCGCTGTTCGTGAAGATCGCGCCCGACCTGGACGCGGCGCAGGTGGCCTTGATCGCCGCGACGCTGAAGCGCCAGCGCATCGACGGCGTGATCGCGACCAACACCACGCTCGCGCGCGACGCGGTGCAGGGCCTGGCGCACGCGGACGAGGCCGGCGGTCTGTCCGGCGCGCCGCTGCTCGCGCCGAGCAACCGCGTGATCGCCGAACTGCGCGCCGCGCTCGGCCCCGGCCATCCGATCATCGGCGTCGGCGGGGTGATGAGCGGCGCCGACGCGGTGGCCAAGCTCGACGCCGGCGCCGACCTGGTGCAGATCTACACCGGGCTCATCTACCGCGGGCCGGCGATCGTGCCCGAGGCCGCGGCCGCGCTGAAGGCGGCCTGCGCGCGGCGCTGACCGGCCGCGTTCAGGGCACGGCGCGCAGCGCGCCGAGCACGAGCAGCAGGCCGATCAGCACCGGCTGGTGCAGCAGGTAGAAGCTCAGGCTCCATCGGCCGAGTACGGCCAGCGGCCGCAGCCCCGGCCGCAGCGGCCCGGCGAGCCACTGCGGCCGCGCCCGCAGCAGCCACTGGCCACAAGCCAGGCCGGCCAGCAGCACGCCGAACCACGGCAGCAGCGGCACGAAGTCCTCGGTCACCGGCTTGCGCGTGACCAGGCCGACCCAGTTCGTCCAGCGGCTGTCGAAGAACGGCGCCGTGACGAACGGCGGCAGCAGCAGACACAGCAGCGCGAACGGCCAGAGCCCGGCGCGCAACGGCGCGGCGAGCCGGCCGAGCACCAGCATCAGCGCGATGCCGTGCAGCACGCCGAAGCTGATCCAGCTCTGCGGGAACATCAGCGCCGAACCCAGGCTGACCAGCAGCGCGCCGCCGGCGATCTGCGCCCAGCGCCGCCAGAAGCGCGGCCACGGCTGGCCGGCGTGCAGCGCGGTGGCCAGCGCCAGCCCGGCGCAGAACAGGAACAGGCTCAGGATCACCGTGCGCTGCCCGGTCCACAGCGGGTCGCCGTAGAAGTTCTGCCGCGGCTGCAGCCAGCCGAAGTGGTTCAGGTCGAAGGCGAAGTGGTACAGCGCCATCCAGACCATCGCGAAGCCGCGCAAGGCGTCGAGACGATCGAAGCGGGAGGTTGCGACCTGGGCGCTGGGCAACGGAGCGGTTCGGCGGGCCGGTGTGAGCCGATGGTAGCCTGCGGTCCCCACGGATTCGAACGACTGCGCCGCCATGACCGACCGCCCCGCGCCCGGCCGCCCCTACGACAGCGTCTTCCGCCCCGGCCTGTTCGCCGGCCAGGTGCACTGGATCACCGGCGCCGGCAGCGGCATCGGCCGCTGCGTCGCGCACGAACTCGCGAGCCTGGGCGCGACCGTGGTCCTGAGCGGCCGCAAGGCCGACAAGCTCGACCGGGTCGCGGCCGAGATCGCCGAGGACGGCGGCCGCTGCGACACGATCGCCTTCGACATCCGCGACGAGGACGCAGTCAAGCAGGCGGTGGCCGAAGCGGTCGGGCGCCACGGCCGCGTGCACGGCCTGGTGAACAACGCCGGCGGGCAGTTCCCGTCGCCGCTGGCGATGATCGGCAAGCGCGGCTTCGACGCGGTGGTGGCGAACAACCTGACCGGCGGTTTCCTGATGATGCGCGAGGTGTTCACGCAGAGCATGCAGCAGCACGGCGGCGCGATCGTGAACATGACCGCCGACTTCCGCAACGGCATGCCCGGCATGGGCCACTCCGGCGCGGCGCGCGCCGGCATGGCCAACCTGACGCAGACCGCGGCCTTCGAGTGGGCGCAGGCCGGCGTGCGCGTGAACGCGGTCGCGCCGGGCTGGGTCGCCTCCAGCGGCATGGACAGCTACCCCGACTTCATGAGGCCGATGATCCGCGGCCTGAAGCAGCACGTGCCGTTGCGCCGGCTCGCGACCGAATCCGAGATCAGCGCGGTGATCGTGTTCCTGCTGTCGCCGGGCGCGGCCTTCGTCACCGGCATCACGGTGCCGATCGACGGCGGCGCGCCGCTCGGCAACGCGGCGTTCCCGACCGCGGACCACGACCGCGCGGTGCCGTACGACGGCTTCCACCGCGCGGTGACCCCGCAGGTCCTGAAGTAGCGCGCGCGGCGAGCCGGCATGACCACCCTTCCGCCCCGGCGCAGCGCGGCCGAGCAGCAGCGGCTCGACGCGGCGCTGACCGAGCTGTGGGAGCGGCGCATCAGCTTCAACCAGGTGCTGGGCCTGAAGGTGCTGTCGCTGCAGCCGGGCGACGTGCGTGCGCGCATCGACATGCGGCCGGAGCTGATCGGCCACTACGCCTACGGCCGGCTGCACGGCGGCGTGATCTCGGCCTCGCTCGACGCGCTCGGTGGCGTCGCGCTGATGGTCGAGCTGGGCGAGAAGCATGCCGACGAGAGCGCCGAGCAGGTGATGCACCGCTTCGGGCGCATGGGCACGATCGACCTGCGCGTGGACTTCCTGCGCCAGGGCATCGGCCGCCATTTCGTCGGCCACGCGCTGGTCACGCGGCTGGGCGGGCGCATCGGCTCGACGCAGATGCGGCTGCACAACGACGAGGGCACGCTGATCGCCACCGCCGCGGCGTCGTTCGTCGTGTCCTGACCCGCGCGCCGGCTTGCGCCGGCGCAAGCCGCGGTGCGCCGTCCGCCGTCAAGATCGCCCTGAGGAGGACCGACGATGCCCGCGAAACGAATCCTGCTGATCCAGGGCCATCCGGACGCCGGCGGCGCACACCTGTGCCACGCGCTCGCCGACGCCTATGCCGAAGGCGCGGCCGCAGCCGGGCACGAACTGCGCCGGGTCGAGGTCGCGAAGCTCGACTTCCCGCTGCTGCGCAGCGCCGCGGAGTGGGAGAAAGGCGCGCTGCCGCCGGCGCTGCAGCCGGCCCAGGACGGCATCGGGTGGGCGCAGCACCTGGTCGTCTTCTTTCCGCTGTGGCTCGGCGACATGCCGGCGCTGCTGAAAGCCTTCCTCGAACAGGTCGCCCGGCCCGGCTTCGCGTTCCACGACGACGGCAACGGCGGCTTCGGCAAGAAGGGGCTCGGCGGCCGTTCGGCGCGGCTGGTGGTGACGATGGGCATGCCGGCGCTGGTCTACCGCTTCTACTTCCGCGCGCACAGCGTCAAGTCGCTCGAGCGCAACGTGCTCGGTTTCGTCGGCATCGCGCCGGTGCACGAGACGCTGATCGGCCTGGTCGACCGGCTCGACGAGGCCGGGCGGCGCAAGTGGCTCGACCGGCTGCGTGCGCTCGGCCGCGCGGGCGACTGAGGCGCCGCCGCCGATCAGGCCGGGAGCGGCGCCGAGCGCCGCAGCCCGAGCCACTCGAGCCCCGCGAGCAGCGCGGTGCCCGCCGCCTGCAGCGCGGCGAAACCGACCCCGGCCGGGGTGAGTGCGAGCCCGAAGCCGAGCGCGACCAGCACGCAGTTCAACGCCCACGCGGCGTTCAGCCCGATCACGGCCCAGACCAGCGCCGCCGGCACCGCAGATCGGGTCGCGACCCAGAGCAGGAAAGCGACCCACGGCACCAGCGCGACGCCGATCGCGAACAGCAGCGTCGCGGGCGCGCCGGTGGCCGCCGCGAGTGTCGACGCGCCGGCGGTGAGCAGCAACGTGGTGACCGCGCTCAGGCCGGCGTCGAGCTTCAGCACGCCGCGCAGGTAGGGACCGGGGACGATCAGGTGGTTGCGTTGGTGGGTCGGCATCGAGACGCTCCATCGGCCCGGCCCGCCGACCCCGATGGCCGGCTGCTCCGGCCGCGGCATGGCGCGCATCGTGACAAGGCCGATGCCGGCGCGCCATGACCTCGCAGGTCATCGTCCGACCGCATCGGCTGCGCTATCGTGCCCCGCCATGCCCACGATGCCCCCGGTCGGCCAGCAGTTGCGCGAATGGCGGCAGCGTCGCCGGCTGAGCCAGCTCGACCTGGCCGGCCATGCCGACGTGTCGACGCGGCATCTGAGTTGCGTCGAGACCGGCCGCGCCCTGCCCAGCCGCGAGATGGTGCTGCGCCTCGCGGACCGGCTCGAGGTGCCATTGCGCGATCGCAACCGGCTGCTCACCGCCGCCGGCTACGCGCCGATGTACGGCGAGCGTCGGCTCGACGATCCGACGATGGCGGTTGCGCGCCAGGCCGTCGAGCAGGTGCTGCGCGCGCACGAGCCGTGGCCGGCGCTGGTCGTCGACCGGCACTGGACGCTGGTCGCGGCGAATCGCGTGGTGCCGAAGCTGCTCGAGGGCCTGCCCGACGATTTGCTCGCGCCGCCGCTGAACGTGCTGCGCCTGAGCCTGCACCCGCGCGGGCTGGCGCCGCGCATCGTCAACCTCGCGCAGTGGCGCGCGCACCTGTTCCACCGGCTGCGCCAGCAGATCGCCGCCAGCGGCGACGAGACGCTGGCCGCGCTCGCCGACGAGTTGCGTGGCTATCCGGGCCCCGAGGCGACCGGCCCCGGGCCGATCCACGTCGATCTCGGCGTCTACGTGCCGCTGCAGCTGGCCTCGCCGCTGGGCACGCTGTCGTTCGTCAGCACCATCACGGTCTTCGGCACGCCGACCGACATCACGCTCGCCGAGCTGGCGCTGGAGACGCTGTTGCCGGCCGACGAGGCCACTGCGCAGGCACTGCGCGCGCTCGCCGCCTCGACCTGATTCCGGTCCGGGTTCAAGCGCCCCCGCCCGTAGGTTCGCTTGCGGCCCGGAGCTGTCCTTCGTCGTCGTGACGAAAGCAGCCACTGCGGCGCTTCAACGCGGCGCACGGGGCCGCCGACGGGGTGGCCAACTCCGTTCAGCCAAATTCTCATTCACTCCGTTGGCCACCCCGCCGTCGGCCCGTTCAGTGATGCGC
>JAFLDG010000225.1 GCA_017302495.1 Burkholderiales bacterium | reverse complement strand
AAAAATCTTATCGAGACCAGCACCATTCCATTCAAGAGGTGTGCGACCAGGCTCCTTAATCTGCACCGAAAAACTCATATCGCCAGCCGAAACCGCGCGCTCCGGCTGCCGCCGGTCGCCGCCCCGGCAGCCAGGCGCGGCGCCCGGGATGGACCGGGCGCGAGCCCGGTCGTCAGATCTCGATCAGCCGACCCGGCTCGAACCCGAGGTCCTCGCCCTTGCGGCCGAGGCCGCGCGCCTGGCACAGCACCCGGGTCGGCGCCCGGCCGCTGCGCTCGACCAGATAGTCGTGGCGGCAGTGCAGGTGCCCATGCAGCCAGAGATCCGCCCCGGGCAGGAGATCGTCATCCGCATTGCAGAAGCTGGCGGTGGAGTGGCCGGCTCCGTATCTCGGGTCCGAACTGCGGAGGCTGGGTGCAAAGTGTGTGATCACTACTGTTGCATCCCAACGATCTACAGCCGCTTCCTGCAGCTCCGCCTCCAGCCAAGCACGACAAGCGAGCGCTTGCTCTCGCATGGCCGCCGCATCGAACGGGCGCCCACCACAGGTCGAAGCCATGAGGCGGAGAAAGTAGTCGCCGGCGCGCATCGCCGCGGCGCGCCGGGGTGCACCGAAGAGGTCGAAGTCACACCAGCGCACGGTGCCGACGAGACGCACGCGCCGGCCGGTACTGTCGGCAACGACGAGCCGCTCGCGCTCCAGCAGCGTCCAGCCGAGCGCCGCCGTCCGCGCCCGCAGTTCGGCCCATGCCGTCGCCAGGTCGCGGCCGTCGAACTCGTGGTTGCCGGCGACGAAGATCACCGGCACCGGCCAGCCGGCGAAGCGGTCGAAGCCGGCCCAGCTCGAGTCGATGTCGCCGGCGAGCACCAGCAGTTCGGCGCCTGCCGCCGGTTCCGGCTCGAACCGTTCGGTTTCGAGATGCAGGTCCGACAGCAGCTGCAGCTTCAAGCGCGACGCGTCCGGCCGACCGGGCGCGCCGCGTTCAGGCCGCCAGCTTGGCCGCGATCCGCTCGCGCGTGCGCGTCAGGTCCGGCGGCAGGTGGAAGGCGAGCTTCTGGAACAGCTCGCCGTGGAGCGCGAGCTCCTGCTGCCAGTCGGCATGGTCCATGCCGATCACCTGCGCGAACTGTTCGCGCGAAAAGGCGAGCCCGTTCCATTCCAGGTCTTCGTAACGCGGGCTGATGCCGAAGGCGTTGTCGTGGCCGCCGGCCTTGCCCTCGACCCGGCCGAGCATCCACAGCAGCACGCGCATGTTCTCGCCGTAGCCCGGCCAGACGAACTTGCCGTCGGCGCCCTTGCGGAACCAGTTGACGCAGTAGATGCGCGGCAGCGGCGTGCCCGCGGCCTGCAGCCTGGCGCCCATGTTCAGCCAGTGCTGGAAATGGTCGGCCATGTTGTAGCCCATGAACGGCAGCATCGCGAACGGGTCGCGGCGCACGATGCCCGTGGCGCCGGCCTGCGCCGCGGTGGTCTCGCTGCCCATCGTGGCCGCCATGTAGACGCCCTCGACCCAGTTGCGCGCCTCGGTCACCAGCGGCACCGTGGTCGAGCGCCGGCCGCCGAACATGAAGGCGTCGATCGCCACCCCTTCCGGGTTGTCCCAGTCGGCATCGAGTGCCGGGTTGTTCGTCGACGCCACCGTGAAGCGCGAGTTCGGATGCGCGGCCGGCCTGAGCTTGCCGTCGGCGCCGCGCGCGGTCTCGGGCGTCCAGTCGCGGCCCTGCCAGTCGATCAGGTGCGCCGGCGGCTGTTCGGTCATGCCCTCCCACCAGACGTCGCCGTCGTCGGTGAGCGCGACGTTGGTGAAGATCACGTCGCGCCGCAGCGAATCCATGCAGTTCGGGTTCGTCCGGTAGTTCGTGCCCGGCGCGACGCCGAAATACCCGGCCTCGGGGTTGATCGCGTGCAGCCGGCCGTCCTTGCCCGGCTTGATCCAGGCGATGTCGTCGCCGATGGTCGTGACCTTCCAGCCGGGGATGCCGGCCGGCGGCACGAGCATCGCGAAGTTCGTCTTGCCGCAGGCGCTCGGGAAGGCCGCCGCGACGTGGTACTTCTTGCCGGCGGGCGAGGTCACGCCGAGGATCAGCATGTGTTCGGCCAGCCAGCCCTGGTCGCGGCCCATGATCGACGCGATGCGCAGCGCGAAGCACTTCTTGCCGAGCAGCGCGTTGCCGCCGTAGCCCGAGCCGTAGCTCCAGATCTCCTGCGTCTCGGGGTAGTGGACGATGTACTTCGTCGGATTGCACGGCCACGGCACGTCCGTCTGCCCCGGCTGCAACGGCGCGCCGACGCTGTGCACGCAGGGCACGAAGAAGCCGTCGCTGCCGAGCAGATCGAGCACCGGCCGCCCCATGCGCGTCATCTTGCGCATGCTGACCGCGACGTACGGGCTGTCGGACAGCTCGACGCCGATGTGCGAGATGTGCGAGCCGAGCGGCCCCATCGAGAACGGGATCACGTACAGCGTGCGCCCGCGCATGCAGCCCTTGAACAGCGCGTCCGGGCCGGTCTGCAGCGTCGCCCGCATCTCGGCCGGCGCGACCCAGTTGTTCGTCGGGCCGGCGTCCTCCTGGCGCTCGCTGCAGATGAAGGTGCGGTCCTCGACGCGGGCCACGTCGCTCGGGTCGCTCAGCGCGAGGTAGCTGTCCGGGCGCTTGAGCGGATTCAGCCGGCGGAAGGTGCCGGCTTCGACCAGGCGGGCGCAGAGCCGGTCGTACTCCTGCTGCGAGCCGTCGCACCAGTAGACGTCGGCGGCCTCGGTCAGCCGGGCGATCTCGTCGACCCAGGCCACCAGCCTGGCGTGTTTGACATGCGCAGGCGCGTTGGCGCCCGGGGCCCGGCTCGGCGGCTGATTCATCACGACTCCATGACCAAGATCTCAGGGCTCGGGCCGCACGGCGCCATCGGCACGGCGACCGTCCGGTGGCGGACCGTTGCGTTGGCAGCCGGCCGGCCGCAGCGGCAGCTTCCGGGCGGCGGGGCTCCGAGGGGAGCTGATTGTCGCCACAATGCCGGAGCCCGGGCACCACTCAGGGCAAGGGAGGGCGTGTTTCCCGCCGGCCCCACCCGCAAAAGACTTTTGATCGCCGCCGCGGTAATCCGGCCACCGCGGTGCAGATCCGTCACTCCAATCAACATGATCGACGTCATCAGTGTCAATGTCGGACGCGCCCGGCCGCTCGCGATCGATGGCCGGGTCGTGCCGAGCGCGATCGGCAAGCAGCCGGTCGACGGCCCGATGGCCGTCCGGCCGCTCGGTCTGGTCGGCGACGAGCAGGCCGATCTCACCGTGCATGGCGGCCTGGCCAAGGCGGTCTACGCGTACCCGGTCGAGCACTACGCGTTCTGGCAGGTGGTGCGCGCGCAGGCCCGCGTCGCGGCCTGGGACGCCGTGCTGCCCTACGGCGCGATGGGCGAGAACCTGAGCCTGCGCGGCCTGCTCGAGGGCGACATGTGGATCGGCGACTTCCTGCGCCTGCCGGGTTGCACGTTGGCGATCAGCGAGCCGCGCCAGCCCTGCTTCAAGTTCAACCACGCGATGGGCTTCGCGCAGGCGGCCAAGCTGATGCGCCAGTCCGGCTACTGCGGCGCGTACCTGACCGTGATCGAACCCGGCACCGTCCGCGCCGGCGACGCGGTGCAGCTGCTGCCGGGCCCGCGCGAGGTCAACCTGCGCGAGCTGTTCGCCGCCCGGCGGCGCGATCGCTGAAGCCGGCTGCCGCGGCGGGCCACACCGCGTCGGCCACCGCCCGCTCCCGGACCGGGCGCCCGCGCCCCACCTTCCCGTTCCCCCGAACCGTCGATGCTGGCCTACCGCCACGCCTTCCACGCCGGCAACCATGGCGACGTGCTGAAGCACGTCGTGCTGGTGGCCCTGCTTCGCCACCTGAACCTGAAGGACAAGGGCTGGCGCTGCATCGACACCCATGCCGGCGCCGGGCACTACGACCTGGCCTCGGCCGAGGCCGGCAAGCGCGGCGAGTTCCGGCACGGCATCCAGCGGCTGTGGCAGCGCGACGACCTGCCGGCCGCGGTGGCGGACTACGTGGCCCTGGTGCGGCAGTCGAATCCGGACGGCCAGCTGCGCAACTATCCCGGCTCGCCGTGGCTGGCCGCGGCGCTGCGGCGGCCGCAGGACGAACTGCGCCTGTTCGAGCGGCATCCGGCCGACCACCCGGCGCTGGTGGACAGCATGGCCGGCCAGCGCGGCGTGCTGATCCGCCGCGCCGACGGCTTCGCCGCGTTGAAGAGCCAGCTGCCGCCACCGACCCGGCGCGGCCTCGTGCTGATCGACCCGAGCTACGAAGGCCATGCCGACTACGGCGAGGTCGTGGCCGCGCTGCAGGACGCGCTGCGGCGCTTCGCCGACGGCCTGACCATGGTCTGGTACCCGATCGTGACCAAGCCCGGCGCGGCGGCGATGGTGCAACGGCTGCAGGCGCTGGCACCGCACGGCTGGCTGCACGCGACGCTGCGGGTGCAGCCGCTCGACCAGCAGGGCTTCGGCCTGGCGGGCAGCGGCGTGCTCGTGCTGCGGCCGCCGCATACGCTGGCGGCTGCGCTGCAAGTGGCCTTGCCGTGGCTGTGCACCGCGCTCGCGCAGCACGACGACGCGTCCTGGCAGCTCGAGCACGACCTGCGCTGAGCGCCCGCAGCGCCGGGCCGCGCCCGGCCCACCCGCGTCGTTCGCGCAAAGCCGCTCAGCCACGTCTGCTACAGAGAGCCGTGACCGACCGCACGCCGCCCGCTCCGGCCGTGCCGGGGCCGGGCCGGCCCGTGCCTGGCTGCGGGCGACCGGCGGCGATACTGGCGGCCACGTGCCTGCCGCCCGGCCCGGCCACCGCCGGCCCGCCCCGATGCCGCTGTCGATCTCGCGCCCCGCCCTGGTCCGGGTCCTTCCCTTTGCCGCCTTCCTGCTGCTGCTGTTCCTGCGCGGCGAGGCGCACGCGGCCGGGGGCTTCGGCTTCGACCCGCGCTGGATCTACGGCCTCGGCGTCGTGGTCGTCGGCGCGCTGCTGCTCGCGTGGCGCCGCGAGTATGGCGAGCTGGCCCGGCAGAACCTGCCGGACGCGCGCGAAGCGCTGCTCGCGGTGGCCGTCGGGCTGCTGGTCTTCGGGCTCTGGATCCGGCTCGATGCGCCGTGGATGCTCATCGGCAGCGCGGCCGCGCCGTTCGTCCCGACCGACGCCGACGGCGCGCTCGACTGGGCCCTGATCGCGGTGCGCTGGGTCGGCGCGGCGCTGCTCGTGCCGGTGATGGAGGAGCTGTTCTGGCGCTCGTTCCTGATGCGCTGGATCCAGCAGCCGGCGTTCCTGGCGCTGGACCCGACGCGCGTCGGCGCGCGCGCGTTGCTGTTGTCGACCTTCGTCTTCGTGCTCGTCCACACCCAGTGGCTGGCCGCGGCGATCGCCGGCTTCGCCTACGCCTGGCTGTACATCCGCCGCGGCCGACTGTGGAGCGCGGTCATCGCCCATGCGGTGACGAACGGCGCTCTCGGCCTGTGGGTCGTCGCCGGCCGGCACTGGCAGTTCTGGTAGACCGGCCGCACGGGGCAGCGGCAGCAGGGCCGAGGGAATTCGCCGCCGCGCGACGGCGTCAGCCGCAGTCGACGCCGGCGGCGCGGTCGGCCGCGAACTGCCGCACGAACCCGGCGAAGCGCCCCTCGTCGAGCGCCGCGCGCACCCGGCGCATCAGCTCGAGGTAGTAATGCAGGTTGTGGATGCTGGCCAGCATCGGGCCCAGCATCTCGCCGCAGCGGTCGAGGTGGTGCAGGTACGCGCGGCTGAAGTTCGTGCAGGTGTGGCAGGCGCAGCCCGGCTCGATCGGCCGCGCATCGGCCTTGTAGCGCGTGTTGCGGATGCGCAGGTCGCCGAAGCGGGTGAAGAGGTGGCCGTTGCGCGCGTTGCGGGTCGGCATCACGCAGTCGAACAGGTCGACGCCGTGGGCGACGCCGTCGACCAGGTCCTCCGGCGTACCGACGCCCATCAGGTAACGCGGCTTGTGCGCCGGCAGGCGCCGCGGCGTGTGCGCGACGATGCGGCGCATGTCCTCCTTCGGCTCGCCGACGCTGACCCCGCCGATCGCATAACCCGGCAGGTCGAGTTCGGCCAGCGCCGCGACCGATTCCTCGCGCAGCCCTTCGTACATGCCGCCCTGGACGATGCCGAACAGCGCGTTGCGGTTGCCCAGGCGCGCGAACTCGGCGACGCAGCGCTTTGCCCAGCGCAGGCTCAGGCCCATCGACCGGCGCGCCTCGTCCTCGGTCGTGATCCGTTCGCCGCGCCGGTACGGCGTGCATTCGTCGAACTGCATCACGATGTCGCTGTCGAGCACGGTCTGGATCTGCATGCTGACCTCCGGCGTCAGCAGCAGCTTGTCGCCGTTCACCGGCGAGGCGAAGCGCACGCCCTCCTCGGCCACCTTCGCGCTGCCGCCGAGGCTGAAGACCTGGAAGCCGCCGCTGTCGGTGAGGATCGGCCGGTCCCAGCCCTCGAAGCGGTGCAACCCGCCGAAGGTCCGGATCACGTCCAGCCCCGGCCGCAGCCAGAGGTGGAAGGTGTTGCCGAGGATGATCTGCGCGCCCATCTCGCGCAGCGACGCCGGCAGCACGCCCTTGACGGTGCCGTAGGTGCCCACCGGCATGAAGGCCGGCGTCTCGACCGCGCCGTGGTTCAGCGTCAGCCGGGCGCGGCGTGCGTCGCCTTCGGCGCCGAGCAGCTCGAATTGCAGCATGCGGCCGATTGTCGCCGCGGGCCTTCCGGTCGGGCAGCGCCGGGCGGCGCGCGCGGCACGCCGGCCGGGCGCGGCTCAGCCG
>JAFLDG010000224.1 GCA_017302495.1 Burkholderiales bacterium | reverse complement strand
GTCGGCCGCAGGCCGGGTGGACAGCACCACCGCATCGTCGCCGAAGGCCTGGCGCACCTGGCCCAGGGCCTCGCGCGCGGTGCGGGCGGCAAATCGCCGGACGTTCATGCAGTCTCCTGACGAGCCGTCAAACGCCGGCTCCGATCAACGACCCGATGCGGATCGAATGGGTCTCGGGAATCTCGCTGTGCGACAGCACCTTCAGCCGCGGCGCCGCGCGCTTGAGCAGCCGCGCCAGCGGCGCGCGGATCGCATCGGGCACCAGCAGGCAGGCGGGCAGGCCGAGGTCCTCCTGCGCCTGCGCGCGGGTCGCGGCCTCGCGCGTCAGCGTCTCGGCCACGCCGGGATCGAGCGCGGCGCCGTGCGGCGAGTTCAGCGCCTGCGCGATCAGCCGCTCCAGCTCGGGGTCGAGCGCGATCACGTCCAGCTCGCGCACCGGGCCGTAGATCTGCTGCACGATCGCCGGCGCGAGCTGCACGCGCAGCAGTCGCGCCAGTTCGGCCGGATCCGCGACGGCGCCGGCGTGTTCGGCCAGGCCCTCGACGATGCCGCGCAGGTCGCGGATGTGCACGCCTTCGTCGAGCAGCAGTTGCAGCACCTTGTGCAGCGTGCCGATGCCGACCATCTTGGGGACCACGTCTTCGATCAGTTTGGGGGCGAGCCGGGTGACGTGGTCGACCAGGGCCTGCACTTCGACGCGGCCGAGCAGCTTGGCCGCGTTCACCTGCATCAAGTGTGAGAGGTGGGTCGCGACCACGGTCGCGCAATCAACCACGGTGAAGCCGGCCATCTGCGCCGTCTCGCGGTGCCGCTCCTCGATCCAGGTCGCGGGCAGGCCGAAGGCCGGGTCGACGGTCGGCGTGCCGGGCAGCGGCTGCGTGGCGCCGCCGGGGTTGATCGCGAGCCACAGGCCGGGGAAGGCCTCGCCCTCGCCCGCCACCGCGCCGCGCAGCGTGACGCGGTAGACGCTGGGCTTCAGCTCGAGGTTGTCGCGGATGTGCACCGCCGGCGGCAGGAAGCCCACGTCCTGCGCGAACTTGCGGCGCACGCCCTTGATGCGCGGCAGCAGCTCGCCGCCGCGGCCGGCGTCGACGAGCGCGATCAGCCGGTAGCCGACCTCGAGCCCCAGCGGATCGACCGGCACCAGGTCGTCCCAGCTCGCCTCGGCGCCGGGCTGCGGGCCGGCCGGCTCGGCGGGCTTCGCCGCCTGCGCCGCGGCCGCGCGCTCGCGCCGCCGCACCCAGACCGCGAGCGCGGTGATGCCGGCGGCGATCAGCCCGAACACCAGGTGCGGCATGCCCGGCACCAGGCCGAGGGTGGCGACGATGCCGGCGGTGACGAACAGCGGCTTCGGCGAGCCGAGCACCTGGGCGTCGATCTGCGCGCCGATCGAGCGCTCCTTGCCGACGCGCGAGACGACCATCGCCGCCGCCACCGACACCAGCAGCGCCGGCACCTGCGCCACCAGCGCGTCGCCGACCGCGAGCTGCACGTAGCTGCCGGCCGCGGCCTGCGCCGACAGGTCGTGCTGGACGATGCCGATCACGAGCCCGCCGACGATGTTGATCGCCAGGATCAGCAGGCCGGCGATCGCGTCGCCGCGCACGAACTTGCTCGCGCCGTCCATGCTGCCGAAGAAGTCGGCCTCCTCGCCGACCTCGGCGCGGCGGCGGCGCGCTTCCTTCTCGTCGATCAGGCCGGCGTTCAGCTCGGCGTCGATCGCCATCTGCTTGCCCGGCATCGCGTCGAGCGTAAAGCGCGCGCCGACCTCGGCGATGCGCTCGGCGCCCTTGGTGACGACGATGAAGTTGATCACCACCAGGATCGCGAACACGATCAGGCCGACCGCGAAGTTGCCGCCGATCAGGAAGTGGCCGAAGGCCTCGATCACCTTGCCGGCCGCGGCCGGGCCGGTGTGGCCCTCGACCAGCACCACGCGCGTGGAGGCCACGTTCAGGCTCAGCCGCATCAGCGTGGTGATCAGCAGCACCGTCGGGAAGGCCGCGAAGTCCAGCGGCCGCACCATGTGCGCCGAGATCATCACGACCATCAGCGCGATCGCGATGTTGAAGGTGAACAGCAGGTCGAGCGCGAAGGCCGGCAGCGGCAGCACCATCATCGCCAGCACGAGCACGACGAAGACCGGCACGCCGAGCGCGCGCAGGATCGCCGCGCGCGGACCGAGCGCGCGCTGCAGCGCCTGCAGCCAGGCGCTCACGCGTCAGGCTCCTCGCGGCCGTCGTCCGGGTCGAGCCCGGCCGGCACCGCCACCGCCGCCAGCGGCGCCGGCGCGGGCGCCTCGCCGCGCAGGTGCGCGCGCAGCTGGTAGACGTGCGCCAGCACCTGCGCGACCGCGGTGAACAGCGCCTGCGGCACCGGCCGGTCCAGCTCGGCATGGGCGTACAGCGCGCGCGCCAGCGGCGGTGCCTGCAGCACCGGCACCTTCGCCGCGGCGGCGGCATCGCGGATGCGCAGCGCGATCAGGTCGGCGCCCTTCGCGACCACGGTCGGCGCGCTCATGCGCGCGTCGTCGTAGCGCAGCGCGACCGCGTAGTGCGTCGGGTTCATCACCACCAGGTCGGCCTTCGGCACCGCGGCCAGCATGCGCCGCGTGGCCAGCTCGCGCATGCGCGAGCGCTGCCGCGACTTCAGCTCCGGGTTGCCCTCGGTCTCGCGCTGCTCGCGTTTCATCTCCTGCGCCGACATGCGCAGCCGCTTCGCCAGCAGCTGGCGCTGCAGCGGCACGTCCAGCACCGCGAACGCGGCCAGCGCGAGCAGCAGCAGCTTCAGCCCGTCGCCGAGCGTGCGCCCGGCCAGGCCGATCGCGGCCGGCAGCGGCGCTCCGAGCACGGCGACGAACTGCTCGACGTGCGCGCGCAGGTACAGCCCGCCGACCGCGCCGACGATCAGCGCCAGCACGCAGGCCTTCAGCGCCTGGCCGACCTGCTCGCCCGACACCAGCCGGCCCAGCCCGGCGAACGGGTCGAGCCGCTCCGGCTTCGGCAGCAGCGCCTTCGGCGCGAAGGTCCAGCCGCCGGAGGCGACCGCCGCGGCGAGCGCGGCGAGCAGCAGCAGCGCGCCGCAACCGAGCACCAGCGCGAGCGCGCCGAAGCTGCCTTGCGCGAGCCGCTGCAGCATCGACTGCGGCGCGGCCAGCGTCGCCGCGTCGAAGCGCAGCCCCGCCGCCAGCGACTGCTGCATCCGGCCGAACAGCCAGGGCGCGAAGGCCAGCAGCAGCGCCACCGCAGTGCCGACCGCGGCGAGGTGGCCGAGATCGCGCGAGCGCGCGACCTGGCCTTCCGCGCGGGCGCGGCGGATCTTGCGTTCGGTTGCGGGAAGGCGGCGGTCTTGCGCGTCGTCGGCCATGGTCTGCGGCCCGCGCTACGGGCGGGTGCAGCCATGGTGCCGGCGCGCGCGCCGGACTTGAGCGCGAAAAGAAGGCCGAAGCCGCCGCTTGTTACGACGCGCGTCGACCCTGCGCCGGTGCCGGCGCGGCGTTGCGCCCCTCGGATCCTGCGCTTCGGCTGCGTCCGGGCGATCCGCTTCCGCGCTCGGCGCCGGCCGCGGCTCGGGCCCGGCGCGCGGCCGTACCCAGTGCCTTCTCGGCCCACTTGTTCAGGCTGGTTCCGCTGCGGGCGGCGGCCTTCAGCGCGGCCGCGTGGACTTCGGGCGCGATGCGAAGCATCAGCTTGCCGCTCGCCGGCTTCTCGGGAGGGCTGCCGAGCGCTCTCGATGCCGCCAGGTAGGCGTCGACCGCGGCATGGAAGTTCGCCTCGAACTCGGCGACCGACCGGCCGTGGAAGGCAATGATGTCGTCGATCTCGAGAACGCGACCGACGATGATCTTGTCTTCGGTGTCGAAGACCATGCTCGCGGCATAGCCCTGGTAGCTCATCGTGTTCGTCATGGCTGGATCCCGATGTGGCCGAGGAACTCGCGGGCGGCAAGCACCCGGTAGCGCAACGCCTCCTTGCGGGGGTGCGGACGGTGCAAGGTCATCTTCCGGCCGCCGGACTCGAAGGTCACGCTCGACCCCGCGCCTTCGATCACCCGGCAACCGGCCACGACGAGGAGGGACTCGATGCGGCTCCATTCGATGTTGCCGTTGACCGGGTCCGCGAAGATCCGCTCGAGAGTCTTGCGCTGCGCGCGGTTCACCCTGGAATGCTATCACTCGAGACAGCGCATGCAAGCATGGGAAGGGGCCGCATGGGACGGGCCCGGGCGCGCGCCCGCGCCGACGCAGCGCCGCGGCGTTCAGCGCCTCAGCTCGGGCGCGATCGACGGCAGCGGCGGCGGCACCGCGGGCTCGGCCGGTGCGCCCGCCGCCGGGTCGCGCAGCACCTGGTCCTCGGCCTCGCGCGTCATCACGATGATGCTGATGCGCCGGTTCGCCGGCGCGAAGCGGTCCTTCGGCTCGAACGGCAGGCTCGCCGCCAGGCCCTGCACGCGCAGCACGCGGTCGTCGGGCAGGCCGCCGGCGTGCAGCTCGCGCCGCGACGCGTTCGCGCGGTCGGCCGACAGCTCCCAGTTGCTGTAGCCGGCGTCGCCGCCGGCGAAGGCCGCCGCGTCGGTGTGGCCCTCGAGCGTGAGCCGGTTCGGCACCTCGCCGAGCACCGCGCCGATCTCGCGCAGCAGCTCGCGCATGTGCGGCAGCACCACCGCGCTGCCGCTGGCGAAGGTCGGCCGGCCCTGCTCGTCGACGATCTGGATGCGCAGCCCGTCGCGCGTCATGTCGAGCTTGATCTGCGAACTCAAGCCGGCGAGGCGCGCGTTGTCGCCGATGCGCTCCTGGACCTGCGCCTTCAGCTGCTCGAGCCGCGCGCGCTCGGCGCGGATCTGCTCGGCCTTCAGCGCCTGCAGGTTCACGGTCTTGCGCTGCGCCTCGATGTCGCCGTACTTGACCTGGCCGGCGCTGCGCGACATGTCCTCGCCGCCGCCCTTGATCACGTGCGACGCGTCGCCGGCGCCCGAACCGCTGGCCAGCAGCGCGATCTTCAGCGGGCTCTGGAAGTAGTCGGCGATGCCCTTCTTGTCGCCGTCGGTGGTGCTGCCGAGCAGCCACATCAGCAGGAAGAAGGCCATCATCGCCGTCACGAAGTCGGCGTAGGCGATCTTCCACGCGCCGCCGTGGTGGCCGTGGCCGCCCTTCTTGATCCGCTTGACGATGATCGGCTGGAGCTTCTTCGCGTCGCCGGCCATGGCCCGCCTCTACTTCTTGCCTTTGACGTGCTTCTCGAGCTCGGCGAAGGTCGGCCGCTCGGTCGAGTACAGCACCTTGCGGCCGAACTCCACCGCCACCTGCGGCGCGTAGCCCTGCATCGACGCGAGCAGCGTCGTCTTCACGCACTGCAGTTCCTTGCCGGCTTCGTCGACCTTCTGCTCGAGCAGCCCGGCCAGCGGCTCGGCGAACGCGTACGCGAGCAGGATGCCGAGGAAGGTGCCGACCAGCGCCGAGCCGATCATGCCGCCCAGCACCGCCGGCGGCTGGCCGACCGAGCCCATCGTGTTCACGACGCCGAGCACCGCGGCGACGATGCCGAAGGCCGGCAGCGCGCCGGCCAGGCGCTGCAGCGCACCGACCGCGGCATGCGCCTCGTGGTGATGGGTCTCGATCTCGCTGTCCATCAGGCTCTCGATCTCGTGCGCGTTCAGGTTGCCCGAGACCATCATGCGCAGGTAGTCGGTGACGAACTCGACCACGTGGTGGTCGCTGCCGACCACCGGGTACTTCTTGAACAGCGGCGATTCGTGCGGCTCCTCGACGTCCTTCTCGATCGCCATCAGCCCTTCCTTGCGGGCCTTCTGCAGGATGTCGTACAGCAGCGCCATCAGCTCCATGTAGCGCGCCTTGGTGTACTTGCTGCCCTTGAAGCACTGGCCCAGGCCCTTCGCGGTGGCCTTCAGCACCTTCGGCTGGTTGTTCGCGATGAAGGCGCCGAAGGCGGCGCCGCCGATCGCGGCCATCTCGAAGGGCAGCGCCTTCAGCACGACGGCGATGTTGCCGCCGTGCGCGATGAACACGCCGAAGACGGCAGCCAGCGCGACGGTCCAGCCGATGATGACGAACATTGCGGGCGGCTTCGGGGCGGGTGGGCTCGGGCGGGGCGCGGGCCGCCGCAGCGGCAGCCCTGGCCTCGAAGACCCTTATCGGCGCCGGGGCGCGGGACTTGAGACGGCCGGCCCCGCGCGGTACAGCCACAGCGGCCGGCCGTCGGGGCAGCGCAGCACGGCATCGGCGGCCACGTCGGGCACCGCGAAGGCCAGGCTGACGAGCCAGCTGCCCGGCGCCATCTCGGCGCGCGCCTTGGCCAGCGCCGGGGCCATGCTCTCCGGCCGCTGGAACAGGTAGACCAGCGCGTAGTCCGCCCAAGACCGGGCCCACAGGTCGCCACGGTGCACCCGCGCGAAGCGGCAGTGCCGGCGCGCCCAGAGCGCGAGCGGCAGGCTCGACTCGATGCCTTCGACCCGCGCCCGCGGCCAGGCGCGGTGCAGCGCGCGCAAGCCGTGGCCGAGGCCGCAGCCGGCGTCGAGCAGGCGCGCGCCGTCGGCCAGCGCCAGGCGCTGCGGCAACGCGTCGAGCGCGCCGGCCGGGGTCGGGAACAGCGGTGCGTCGCGCCAGGCGCGCGCCGGGTACCTGGTTAAAATATTGGCAAGCTGATGCTTAATTTCTTCCGCTACTTTTTCTGTTCTTATTGACATAACTAGTTTCCAAACAAGTTCAAAATATCTTCCTCTTAAGAAATCTTTCCCTCATATAAA